>PAHL01000022.1 GCA_002711185.1 Flavobacteriaceae bacterium | reverse complement strand
TAGGATTAGGAATTAGGTGTGACATTGAAGGACTCCATACACTAAAAGTCAAAGAGACAGATAGATTAATTGCCTTGAAAAATGAGATTACAAAGCTTGGTGCTAAAATTTCAATCACCAATAAAAGCTTGTCAATTTATCCTACTAAATCAATAAATAAAAATATTAATATATTTACTTACGATGACCACAGAATGGCCATGTCCTTTGCTCCACTTGCAATTTGTGCGGATATAAATATTTTAAATGCTGAAGTTGTAAATAAATCATACCCCAATTTTTGGAATGATATCAAATCTATTGGAATTGAATATTCAATAATATAAATTAATTGGATATACTTGACTTCTGCTGTCACATATTAGTATATTTGTCAATTAAAAAAAACCATGAAATTATCTGATTTTAATTTGAAAATACCCGAATCATTACTTGCTCAGTATCCTAATGAAAATAGAGATGAATCTAGATTACTAGTTTTAGACAAAAAAAACGGTGATATAAAACATCTTTCATTTAAAGATGTAATTAATTTTTTTGATGAAGAAGATGTTTTGGTCCTCAATAACACAAAGGTTTTTCCTGCCAGATTATATGGAAATAAGGAAAAAACAGGAGCTAGAATTGAGGTTTTTCTTTTGAGGGAACTGAATCAAGAACAGAGACTTTGGGATGTTTTAGTTGATCCAGCAAGAAAGATAAGAATTGGAAATAAATTATATTTTGGAGAGGATGAATCTTTGGTTGCCGAGGTGATTGATAATACAACTTCAAGAGGTAGAACATTGAGATTTTTATTTGATGGTTCATATGAAGAATTTCGAAAAAAATTAAATCAATTAGGGGAGACACCTCTTCCTAAATACATAAATAGGCCTGTTGAAGATGAGGATAGAGATCGTTATCAAACAATATACGCAAAACATGAAGGTGCAGTTGCAGCACCTACAGCAGGGTTGCATTTTTCAAAACATTTATTAAAGAGATTAGAGATAAAAGGAATTAATTTCGCTGAATTGACTCTTCATGTTGGTTTAGGTACATTTAACCCTGTTGAAGTCGAGGATTTATCAAAACATAAAATGGACTCTGAGGAGTTAATTATTGACAATGATGCAGTCCAAACAGTCAATAGTGCCCTTAAAAAAAAGAAAAGGATATGTGCAGTTGGAACAACTGTAATGAGAGCTTTGGAAAGTTCAGTTTCATCTATCAACACATTAAAGCCTCATTATGGATGGACTCATAAGTTTGTTTTTCCTCCTCATGATTTTGCAGTTGCAAATTCAATGATAACAAACTTTCATACATCTAAATCTACTTTACTAATGATGGTATCTGCATTTGCAGGTCATGATATGGTTATGAACGCTTATAATGAAGCTATTAAAGAAAAATATAGATTCTATTCTTATGGAGATGCTATGTTGATTATTTAATTTAAAATGAATAAAATTGAAAAGAAAGACATACGATCATTTTCTTTAGAAAAGTTAGAGTTGTTTTTTCAGTCTAGTGGTGAGAAAGTCTTTCGTGCTAAACAGGTTCATAAATGGTTATGGCAAAAAGGTGTTTCTTCTTTTGATGAAATGACTAATATACCAAATTCTCTTAGGCTCACTCTTGCTGAAAATTTTTTGATTAATAGCATTATTATTGATAAAAATCAAAAAAGTAGGGATGGCACAATAAAAAATAGTATAAAATTGCATGATGGATTAATAGTTGAATCAGTTATTATTCCCTCAAGCAAAAGAATCACAGGTTGTGTTTCTTCTCAGGTAGGTTGTAGTCTAGACTGTATTTTTTGTGCAACATCATCATTGAAAAGAATGAGAAATTTAAATTCAGATGAAATATTTGATCAGGTCGCTTCGATTAGTAAACAAAGTGAGGTTCATTTAAACAGACCTCTCACAAACATCGTATTTATGGGGATGGGTGAACCTTTACTAAATTATAAAAATGTTATAGGTGCGATAAAAAAAATTACGAGTAGAGATGGGTTAGGTATATCCTCCAGAAGAATAACACTATCAACATCTGGTATACCCAAAATGATTAAAAAACTTGCAGATGATAGAGTTAAGTTTAAGTTGGCCGTTTCATTACATAGTGCAAGACAATCAACAAGAGAAAAAATAATGCCTTTTACCAGAAAATTTCCACTTGATGATTTAATTGAATCACTTAAGTATTGGAACAAAATTACCAATAAGGTTGTTACACTTGAGTATATAATTTGGAAAGATATAAATGATAAGATTGAAGATATAAATTCATTAATCAATTTTTGTAAAGAAATTCCATCAAAAGTGAATTTAATTGAATATAATTCAATTGGTAATTCAAAATTTAAGCAGGCTTCAAAAGCAAAAGTAATTGAATATAAAAATGCATTAGAAAAAGTAAAAATTCCTGTATCAATAAGAAGTTCAAGAGGAAAAGATATTGATGCTGCATGTGGTCAACTTGCTAATAGATAAATTATATTTTAATTATGAAAATTGAAGAAAAAATTAAAATTCCAATTTATAAAGAGATGGAAACCTTTGAAAGGAAATTTTCAAAATCTATGTTTTCAAAAGTTTCAATCTTAAATAAGATCATACATTTTCTTCTAAAAAGAAAAGGAAAACAGATGAGGCCTATGTTAGTTTTTTTATCTGCTAAACTTTTAGCAAAAGCACATAATATAAATGAAAAAACATATAGAGGAGCTTCAGTAGTGGAGTTGATTCACACTGCAACTTTAGTCCATGATGATGTAGTTGATGATAGCAATCAACGAAGAGGTTTCTTTTCAATTAACGCACTATGGAAAAATAAAATAGCAGTTTTAGTTGGTGATTATCTGCTCTCTAAAGGGTTACTTATTTCAATTGATAATAGTGATTTTGATTTATTAAAAATAATTTCAGTCGCAGTAAGAGAAATGAGTCAAGGAGAAATTTTACAAATTGAAAAGTCCAGAGAATTGGATATAACTGAAGATGAATATTTCACAATTATAAAACAAAAAACTGCATCACTAATGGCTGCATGTTGCGCAATCGGGGCAAAATCAGTTACTAATTCGGAGAGCAAAGTTCTAGACCTATATAAAATTGGAGAGTTAATTGGAATAGCCTTTCAAATTAAAGATGATCTTTTTGATTATGGTAATGCCAGAATCGGAAAACCTAGAGGAAACGATATTAAACAAAAAAAGATAACATTACCACTTATTTATTCTCTCAATGTTGCTNNTTATAATGAAAAAAAATGGCTTTTAAACGCTATCAAAAAAAGGAGNAATGATAAAAAAACTGTCAAAGAAGTGATCAAAAAAGTCATGAAATTAGGAGGGGTTAAATATGCCACTGAATCGATGCTTTCATATAAAAATAAAGCCATTAATTTACTCGGTACTTTTCCAAAAAACCAATACAGAGATGCAATGGAATTAATGATTAATTATGTTGTTGAAAGAAAGTTATAATTCCATAACTTTTTTTATATTTTTATATAAATCCTTTTTTCGGTGATTAAAAAAACAACTATTGATCAAGTTTTTGAAACTTCCAGAGTAGAAGAAGTTATTGGCGATTTCATAACATTAAAAAAATCTGGAGCTAACTATAAAGGGCTAAGCCCGTTTACTAAGGAGAAAACCCCAAGCTTTATGGTTTCTCCAGTGAAACAGATATGGAAAGATTTTAGTAGCGGGAAAGGGGGAAATGCTGTCGCATTCTTAATGGAACATGAGCATTTTTCTTATCCTGAGGCAATTAAATACTTAGCAAAAAAGTATTCTATTGAAATTGAGGAATCAGTTCAATCAGACGTAGAGAAAAAATTAAATACTGAAAAGGAAAGTATGTATCTGGTCGCAGATTATGCATGTAGTTTTTTTCAAAATTCTCTATTAAATTCTGATGAAGGAAAAACAATAGGGTTAACATATTTTAAAGAAAGGGGTTTTACAAAAACTACAATAANTTTTTTTANGCTTGGGTATTCTCCAAATTNACCCAATAGTCTTTTAAAGGAAGCTANAAAAAAGGGATATAATATTGACTTTCTTGTTAAAACTGGTTTAGTTTTTGCCAAAGAAAATTCAACTAAAACCTTTGACCGATTTAGAAGTAGATTAATTTTTCCAATAAGAACTATGTCAGGCCGTATCCAGGGTTTTGGNGGAAGAATATTATCTGACTTAAAAAATTCAGCTAAATATATTAACTCCCCAGAAAGTGATATTTACAATAAAAGTAAAACTTTGTATGGATTGTTTGAATCAAAAAAATCAATTGCAAAAGAAGATTGTTGTTATATTGTTGAAGGATATACGGATGTAATACAGATGNATCAATCTGGAATAACAAATATGGTTTCTTCTTCTGGAACTGCATTGACATCAGATCAAATAAGACTTATAAAACGATTGACTTCAAATATTGTAATATTATTTGATTCCGATCCTGCTGGTATTAGAGCAGCTATAAGAGGAGTAGATTTGATTTTAGAACAAGGAATAAATGTTAGGATTTGNACTTTTCCTGAAGGTGAAGATCCGGATAGCTTTGCAAAGAAAAACTCAACTGAAGTAATTAGAAAATTTCTTAAAGACAACACAAAAGATTTTATTCAATTCAAGGCAAAATTATTATATGATGATAGTAAAAATGATCCAATAAAAAAAACATTGATTGTTAGAGATATTATTCAAAGTATCTCAAGAATTCCAGATATAATAAAACAAGAATTTTACTTGAAGAGTTGCTCAGATATTATGGGAGTGAGTGAAGATGTTATATTTAGTGCTTTTGCTCAAATTAACAATAAAATAAAAAGAAATAATAATCGGNTAAGAGCTAGAGATTTATCAAAANNACCAATCAAAAGTTCAGAATTAAAAAAAATTGATGCTAAATATATTCTTGAAAAACAAATTATATCAATTCTTCTTCAATACGGACACTTAGAGGCTGAATATGAAGAAATGGTTATTAAGTCTAATGAAAAGGGAGAATTAATTGAAAGTTTTGAAAATATTAAATCTAAAGTTTTTGAAAAAATATTTCTTGATTTACAACAGGATGAGGTCGAATTAACAGATCCAACATTTAGGAAATTATTTAATAAATTGATATCTACATACCAGTTAAAATCTGATTCTGCAATAAATAACCTAGTGTTTTCAGAGAGTGAAAATTTGAGCCATGTAGTTGCTGATTTANTAATGGAAACAGAAAAATATTTTCTTCATTCNTGGGATAGTAAAAATATTTTTGTGAAAAATAAAACTCACGACCTAGGACAGCTAGTTTCTGAAACAATTTTGACNCTAAGAAAAAATCTTATAAATGATAAAATAAATATTCTTAAAGATGAATTAAAAAATAAAAACAACAAAAATTTACTTGAAGATATAATCAACTATAACCAACTAAAAAAAACTGTTTCAAAAAAATTAAATAGAGTTTTATAATAATCCTTTTGGAATTTCACACAAAGGAATAGGTTTCATTTTGTGTCTATTTTGTTCATTTAATTTTATATATATGTTCCTTGCTTTNNGTTGATCAANATCTAATTCNTTATCGGGAATTTTATCGCTTATTAACCTCATTGCCTCTTCAATTTCGTCATAATTNATTCCCATTTGTTCCTCATCGGTTCTGTTATCATCCCATAATCCATCTGTTGGTTTAGCCNCCAAAATTTTATTAGTAATTNTTAAATACNTNCCAATGGAGAAAACTTCTGATTTAAGAAGATCTGCAATAGGNCTTATGTCAACCCCTCCGTCACCATACTTTGTATAAAAACCAACACCAAAATCTTCTACTTTATTNCCTGTGCCAACAACTAATGATTTATAATATCCAGCATAATAATATAAAGTAGTCATTCTCAATCTAGCTCTTGAATTAGCAAGGCTATGTTGGTCTAACTCACCTGAATTATTTGTCTTTAATTCATCTTTAAANGTATTAAAAACATTGGTTAAAGAAGTTGATATTAAATTAACATTAATAAATTCTTTTTTGAGCAAATTCATATGTTTNTTAGCTCTTGCAATTTGACTTTCTTCCTGATTAATTGGCATTTCTACTAAATAGACAGGAAAGCCTGATAAAGCGCAGAGTTTTGAGGTTACTGCAGAATCAATCCCACCTGAAACACCAACCACAAACCCTTNTAATTTTGACTCTATTAAATATTTTTTCAACCAATTAATAATATATTTAGAAACTTTTTTAGGATATTTCATGTTATAAATAATGATAAGAATGTAAATTTGCACAAAGTTAAATAAATCAACACAAATTATTTATATGCAAAATTATAGTATTAAAATATTGAGTTGTTTTTTTTTAATTTCACTTTTTAAATGCGGTTTTATTGAGAATAAAGAATCAATTATTGATTCAATTGATTTAGAAATAAAAATTGAACGTTTTGATCAGAAGTTTTATTCCATTACAAAAAATAATATTACTAATTTAAAAAGTATCTATCCTTTTTTATTTCCAAAAAAATATGATGACGATTTCTGGTTAAAAAAAAAGAATGATACTATTTATAAGCTTTTAAATCAAGCTGTTAATGAANGCTTTAAAGATTTTGATTTAGTATCAAATCAGATCAAAAATTCATTTAAACGCTTAAAATACGAATTCCCAGAAATTACAATCCCAAGAATTATAACAGTAATAAATAATGTTGACTATCAAAATAAAGTAATTTTAGCTGACTCTTTATTATTCATATCTATTGATACTTTTTTAGGGAATGANAATGAGCTTTATCAAGGAATACCNAAATACATNAGAATTACAATGGATTCTGAATTCATTATTCCAAATATTATTGAAAAGTTTTCAGAAAAACTTGTCCGGAAACCTAAGAATAATAATTTTATTTCAGAAATGATATTTTATGGAAAGAAACTATATTTTAAGGATGTTATCCTACCTAATTACAGTGATTTATTGAAAAATGAGTATACTAAAGAACAATATGATTGGGTAAAAGACAACGAGTCATTTATATGGCGGTATTTTATTGACAAAGAGCTTTTATATGTTAATGATGAAAAACTATACGATAGATTTTTACTTCCAGCTCCATTTTCTAAGTTTTACCTTGAGATAGATCAAGAAAGTCCTCCGAGGGTTGGTCANTGGATTGGTTTACAGATCGTAAAATCTTTTGCCCTTAATAATCCNAAAATGAGTTTGAGTCAGATAATNAATGTTTCAAATGAAGAAATATTCAAGNAATCAAAATATAAACCAAGAAAAACATGGCAATAAAAAAAAATGCACCTGTAACTATAAATNTTAGTTTGGATGAAAATAAAATACCAGAAAAAATTAAATGGTCAGCACCAGATGGGGGAGTTGAAGATCAAGAGGCAAAAGCTATGTTTTTAACCTTTTGGGATGGAAAAAAAAAAGAATCTTTAAGAATGGATCTATGGACAAAAGAAATGCCTCTANACGATATGAAATTATTTTTTCATCAAAGCTTATTAAGTATGACNAAGTCTTTTGAGAAGGCTACTCAAGATGAAAAGATGACAGCTACATTGAATGATTTCTGCNATTATTTTGCTGAAAAAATGGAGTTAAATGANAAGTTTAATTAAGATTATTCATTTTATTTATATAGCCTAGAATTTCATTAATACCAGTTTTTCTTGAAGCTGATGAAANAAAATATTTTGGAAGAGAGCTCCACTGTTTTGACATTTCATCAAGATAGTTATTTATCTTACTGTCTATTTCTATAAATTTAATTTTATCACATTTAGTGAAAATAATCGAAAATGGTATTTTTTTTTCTCCTAGCCAATACATAAAGTTTAAATCTAATTTTTGAGGAATATGCCGAATATCGATTAGNACAAAAGCAGAAATAAGCTGTTTTCTANCAGTAAAATATGATTTTATTATTTTTTGAAATGTTTTTATTTTTGTTTTTGCAGCCTTGGCATATCCATATCCAGGCAAATCAACCAAATACCAATTTTTATTAACAAGAAAATGATTAATNAATTCTGTTTTACCNGGTCTTGATGAAGTTTTAGCAAGTTTTTTTTTGTTGAACATTGCATTNATTAATGAGGATTTTCCAACATTTGATCTTCCAATAAAAGCATATTCTGGGATCTTNTCTTCAGGACAAANGCCTACATTAGTGTTGCTGATTATAAATTCAGCACTCAAAATTTTCATTTAAATTATAATTTACTTTTTTTCAACCAGTCTANTATTGAGTTGTTAAACACATCTGGATGTTCCATCATTGGTGCATGACCACAGTCATTTATCCAAACTAATTTTGAATTAGGAAGAAGTCTGTTGAATTCNTGAGCAACACTTGGTGGGGTAACATTATCTTGTTTACCCCAAATAATTAATGATGGAACTTTAAGTTCAGGAAGGTCGTTTGCCATATTATGTCTNATAGCACTTTTAGCTATNGTTAGGGTCTTGATTAATTTATTCCTATCATTTACTGTTTCAAAAACTTCATCAACAAGCTCTTTAGTTGCAACTTTAGGATTAAAGAATACTTCTTCGGTTTTCTTTTTTATATATTCATAATTTCCTCTTTTAGGGTATGCATTTCCCATCGAATTTTCATATAAACCTGAACTTCCAGTTAAAACAAGACCTTTGACTTTTTGAAAAAACAGTTTTGTAAAGAGTAACCCAATATGTCCTCCTAGAGAGTTACCAATTACTATTGTGGAGTTAATTTTTTTGAATTTTAAAAATGAATTTAAATATTCAGCAAAGTCTTTTACATTAGTCTCATCGATTGGTTTATCATAAAGAGGTAGAACAGGCATTATAATTTTATATCCATGATTTGGAAAGAATGAAAAAACACAATTGAAATTGCTTAAACCACCCATTAGACCATGGAGAATAATAATTGGTTGACCTTCTCCAAGCTCTACNTATTTAAATGATTTTTCTTCTATTATTTCNATGTCTTTCATTAAATAAAAATATTTATAACAAATATATTCAATTACAATTCAATACATCCTTAAAATATAGATGAATAAATATTTAACTAAATGTTGAAAAAAATATATAAATTGTGGTAATATGTGGTAATATGTGGNATAATATTATTTATATTTGATAAGGATCAAAAAAATAATTACTTGAAACATTTTACAGGAACATATGAATGTAAGGCTGATACTAAGGGGCGAATAATGATTCCAGTTGCTTTAAAAAAGCAAATGAAAAAATTCATAAAAGAAGAGTTTGTAATTAAAAGAGGAGTTTTTAATCAATGTTTAGAAATTTACCCAATAATTCAATGGAACTTAATGATGAATAATATTAATTCCTTGAACCGATTTAAGAAAAAAAATATTGATTTTATAAGGCGTTTTACTGCTGGTGTTAAACTTATTGAGTTAGATTCATCAGGAAGGTTTTTAATTCCAAGAAATTTATTGATATATGCTGATATAAAAAAAGAAGTTGTAGTGTCATCTGCAGTAAATATTATAGAAATATGGGATAAAAGAAATTATGAAAAAGCTATTGATTCAGCTTTAATTGATTTTCCAGGCTTGGCTGAGGAAGTTATGGGAGATAAAAACGAAACAAATGATATTTCATAAACCAGTTTTATTAAAACAATCAGTAAATGGATTATCAATCAAATCCGACGGAGTATATGTAGATGTTACATATGGAGGCGGAAGTCACAGTAGAGAAATATTAAAAAAATTATCTCTAAAAGGTAAGCTAATAGCTTTTGATCAAGATTATGATACAAAATTAAATATTAACTCAAGTAATAATTTTTTATTTATTTCTTCAAACTTCAAGTATTTAAAAAAATTCCTAAAAGTAAATGAAATATATAAGGTAGATGGAGTTTTGGCAGATTTTGGTGTCTCGTCTCATCAATTAAATTCAAAAGACAGAGGTTTTTCAACAAGATTTGATGGCCCGCTTGACATGAGGATGGATCAAAATCAAAATTTTTCTGCAAAAGACATAATTAATGAATATTCAGAAGATAAATTAATAAAATTATTTAAAAATTATGGGGAGCTAAAAAATGCAAAGCAGTTGGCCTCGATCATTGGTGTTCGGCGGTCAGTTGCCCCCATAAATTCTACTGAGCAACTAAAATCAATTTTTTCGAATATCATACCAAAAAAGTATACCAATAAAGTTTTAGCAAAGATTTTTCAAGCAATAAGAATTGAAGTAAACAAAGAATTAGATGCTATAAAGGTCTTTTTAAACCAAGCAAGTGAAGTTATTGCTCCAGGAGGAAGGTTAGTATGTATTTCATATCATTCTCTCGAGGATAGATTAGTAAAAAGATATATCAGAGATGGAAATTTTGATGGAAATGTTGATACTGACTTATATGGAAATAAACATGTACCATTTAAAAAAATAGGTCCAGTTCAAATTCCAAGTAGTGCTGAGATTAAAACAAACAATAGATCCAGGAGCGCAAAACTAAGAATAGCTGAAAAATTATGAGTGATAAAATAATTTCATTAATAAAAATGGATTTCTTAACCCAAAATGACTCTTATAAAAACTGGAGAATGATATTTTTTATATCAGTTTTAACATTAATTATGATTTCAAGCGGACATTCCTCTGACAATAAAGTTTTTAAAATATCTGACCTTAATGAAGAAATTAAAGCTCTAAAAAGTGAGTTTGTAATGCAAAGATCAGAATTAATGATGCTCAAAATGGAAACAAATATCCTAAATAAATTATCAGAAAGAAAAGTTTATAGATCTAAAGTGCCAGCAATTAAAATAATTATTAAAGAATGAAATTATCAACAAAAATTATAAGTTACAGGTTATATTTTGTGTCTAGTTTTTTATTATTATTTGCTTTTGCAGTTGCGTTGAAATTAGTTTATATTCAAATAATTGATGGAGATAAATATAAAAAAATTGGGGATGAAAGGACATTAAAAAATGTTGTTTTAAAACCTATTAGGGGAAATATTTATTCTGATGATCAGAGTATTTTAGCCACTACAGTTGTCAAGTACCAATTAAATTGGGATTCAAAAGTTGTTTCAGAGATTTTATTTAATAAACACAAAAAGGAAATAGCTATGGGAATGTCCCAGATTCTNAATAAGAATTATTTCGACATATTGAAAGGAATTGAANAAGCAAAACTTTTAGAGAACAGATANTTTCTTATTGGAAAAAATCTTAACTANAGGCAGCAGAGTTTATTAAAAAAACTTCCAATTTTTAATTTGAAAGCCAATANGGGAGGCTTAATTACAAAACAAAAAATATCTAGAGAGAGGCCTCTTGGAAGAATTGCTGAAAGAACAATTGGTTATGAGAAACCAACTAAAAATGGAACTTATTATAGAGTTGGATTNGAGGGTGCTTTTGCGAGTATTCTAGAAGGAAAAGAAGGTTTTAGATTAAAAAGAAAAATTGCTAATGGACAGTGGAAAGCTATAAGAAATACAAATGAAAAAGAACCTACCGAGGGCTATGATATCCACACTACTTTGAATACTAATTTTCAGGACTTAGCTCACAACGCACTTCTGAAACAAATAGAAAAATATGAAGCTGAGTTTGGTACTGTTATTTTGATGGAGGTAGAAACTGGGGCAATAAAGGCAATAGTTAATTTAGGTAAAACAGATAAGGGGTTTTATTATGAAAAATTAAATTATGCGGTAGGATTTGCTCAAGAACCAGGATCAACATTTAAGCTGATGAGTATGATAGCCGCTCTAGAAGATAATTATATCAATCCTAATGATATTATTGACACCGGAAATGGGGAAAGGAGTATTTATGGAAAAAAAGTNAGGGATTCCAAAAAAGGNGGTTATGGTTTAATTTCTGCCTCTAAAGTTTTTGAGGTTTCNTCAAATACTGGGATAGTAAACATAGTTTATGATAATTATAAGGATGATCCAAAAAAGTTTGTTAACAGACTATATAATATGGGAATTCACAAACCATTAGGTATTTCTATTAAAGGTGAAGCTAGTCCAAAAATTCCTTANCCAACTGATACCGATTGGAGTGGGATAAGTCTACCATGGATGGCATGGGGATATGGGGTTGCCTTGACTCCACTTCAAATTCTAGCTTTTTATAATGCGGTTGCAAATGATGGAGTTATGATTAAACCAAATTTTATCGAACAAATTGGAAAAATGGGATCAAAGCCTCATAAGAAATTTAATAAAGAGATCTTAAACCCTTCAATATGTTCAAAAAAAACTATAAAAATAGTCCAAGATATGTTAGCCAATGTTGTTGAAAAGAAATGGGGNACGGCAAATAATATTAAAAATTCAAGTTTTAAAATTTCTGGTAAAACAGGGACTTCACAAATTAATTACAATACAGATTCAATAGAATATAATTCGAGTTTTGTTGGGTATTTTCCATCAGATAAACCAAAATACTCATGTATTGTATTAATTAATAAACCCAATAAAGAAATAGGTTATTACGGATCCACCGTTGCTGCACCGGTATTCAAGGAGATTGCAGAAAGAGTTTATGATGGTGTTTTAAGTGAAAAATCTGTTTCAATTACTAATTTGAAAATAAATCGAGTAAACAAAATTACTAATAATAATGAGCTTCCAAGTCTAATTGGNTACGACCTGATGGATGTGCTTCCATTTTTAGAAAAGCTTGGAATAAAAGTAGAGGTGATTGGTAGTAAAGGAAAAGTTAAAAGTCAATCTATCTCCTCAGGAACTTTTTTAAATAATATAGATAAAATTATTCTCCAAGTATCATGATGGAATTAAAGGACATACTATATAAAGTNCCGATAATTGCAACATCTGGATTATCATCTAGAAAAGTTAAATACATTAATTCCGACTCAAGAGATTTAAAGAAAAATAGCTTATTTATTGCATTAAAAGGCAATAAGTACGATGGACATAAATATATTGAAACTGCTATTAAATCTGGAGCTAACGTTATTGTATGTGATAAAATTCCAAAAAAAGTAAATAAGTCCATTACTTACATAAAAGTATCAAATACAAGGAGATCACTTTCAGTAATTGCTTCAAATTTTTATAATAATCCCTCGAAAAAAATAAAATTAATTGGAATTACTGGTACTAACGGCAAGACAACTATTTCAACACTATTATATGATGTTTTTAATAGTCAAAATCAAAAGGCAGGTTTGATATCAACAATCAACATTAAATATGGAAAAAACAATTTTTCATCNAAAAATACGACTCCTGATATTCTGAAAATAAATTATTTGCTGTCTGAAATGGTTAAAGAAAATATTAAATACTGTTTTATGGAAGTCTCATCACATGGAATATCTCAAGGAAGAATTGATGGACTGAATTTTATTGGTGGTGTTTTCACAAATTTAACTCGTGATCACCTTGATTATCATAAAAGTTTTAAAAATTATAGAAATGTAAAAAAACAATTTTTTGACTTACTTCCAAAAAANACTTTTTCATTGGTTAATAATGATGATAAAAATGCATCATTTATGATACAAAATACTCTTTCAAAAAAATCAACTTATGCGATTAAAAACTTAGCGGATTTCAATTTAAAAGTACTTGAATCTAGTTTTAACGGGATGTTACTCAAAATTAATAATAACGAAACATGGACAAGTTTATTAGGAGAGTTTAATGCTTCAAACTTATTGGCTGTTTATGCAGTTTCTGTTTTAATGGGTCTTGAAAAAATAGAAACTCTAAAAAGAATCAGTCTGTTAAAAAATGTTCCTGGAAGATTTCAAATATTTAAATCTGATTCTGAGTGCTATGTAATAATTGATTATGCTCACACTCCAGATGCGTTGGAAAATATAATTCTTGCAATTAATCAAATAAGAACCCAAAATGAAAAATTAATNACAGTCATCGGTTGNGGTGGTGAAAGAGACATGGAAAAACGATATGAAATGGGAAGAATAGCATCTAAAGAAAGTGATAATGTAATTTTTACATCTGACAACCCAAGAGATGAAAATCCAATAACAATAATTGAACAAATGATGAGTGGTGTTAAAAGTCAAGATAAAAATAAAATTATATGCATAGAGGATAGGGAAATGGCAATAAAAAAATCCAGAGAAATCTCAAATAAAGAAGATATAATCTTGATTGCAGGAAAAGGCCATGAAACTTATCAGGAAATATCAAATAATAAAATTCCATTTGATGACTTTTTAATTGCAAAAAAATACTTTAAAAATAAACTATAAACCCCATGCTTTATTATTTATTCGAATTTCTTGAACAAAAATATCAATTTCCAGGAGCAGGATTATATCAATTTTTATCATTTAGAGCTGCAGTTGCAATGATGGTATCATTGAGCTTTTCTCTTGCTTTTGGTCAAAAAATAATNAATTATTTGATAAAATTTCAAATNGGAGAATCCATAAGAAAACTTGGTTTAATTGGTGAAAAAGAAAAAAATGGAACTCCAACTATGGGAGGATTAATTATAATTTTTTCCACAATTATTCCTGTTGTTCTTTTTGCTAAACTNGAAAACATATATATACTNTTATTACTATTTACGGCTATATGGATGGGTGTTATAGGAGGAATAGATGATTACATTAAGATATTTGAAAAAAATAAAAGAGGATTAAAAGGTAAATTTAAAATTATAGGTCAGATAATTTTAGGCCTTATTGTGGGATCTACTCTTTATTTTCACCCGGAAATAACTGTTAGACAAAAAATTAAAATACCTGAAAATATTGTTGCTGGATCTCAAAATCCATTNGCTCCTGAAGAAAANGCATTTGTNACTAATATACCATTGATAAAAAATAATGCATTNAATTATTCTGATTTAATTACTTGGTATGATAATTCNCTAATTGATTATACATGGATTATATTTATTCCAATTGTTATTTTCATTGTTACCGCAGTTTCAAATGGTGCTAATCTTACTGATGGTCTGGATGGACTTGCAGCAGGAAGTTCATCAATAATAGTTTTTGTTTTAGGAATTTTTGCCTGGGTTTCGGGTAACTTCATTTTTGCAGACTACCTAAATATTATTTACATACCTCATGTTGGTGAAATAACTGTTTTTATTTCTTCCTTTTTAGGCGCATTGATTGGTTTTTTATGGTTCAATACTTTTCCAGCAGCAGTTTTNATGGGAGACACTGGAAGTCTTACAATTGGTGCGTTGATATCAGTTATAGCATTAATTGTCAGAAAAGAATTATTAATTCCATTATTGTGTGGAATATTTTTTATCGAAACCTTATCAGTTATAATTCAGGTATTATATTTTAAATATTCTAAAAGAAATAGTGGTGTTGGAAAACGAGTTTTTTTAATGGCTCCAATCCATCATCATTATCAAATAAAAGGATTCAATGAAAGTAAAATTGTTACTAGATTTTGGATAGTAGGAATTTTACTCGCAATTCTTGCAATTGTAACATTAAAAATAAGATAAATGGGCAAAAAACTAGTAGTTTTAGGTTCAGGAATCTCAGGTCTAGGGTCAGTAAATTTAGCTTANAGAAAAGGTTTTGAAGTTTTTGTTTCGGATGCTGGAAGTATTAATGAAAAGATAAAAAAACAATTTGATAGTCTGAATATTTATTGGGAGGAAAATACAAATGAAGTTACATGCCTAAACCAAGCTAGTTACTTAATNAAAAGTCCAGGTATACCAAATAATTCCCCATCAGTCTTAAAGGCAAAAACTTTAGGAATTNCTGTAATTTCAGAAATTGAGTTTGCATCANTTTACACAAATGCTAAAATAGTTGGAATTACGGGAACAAATGGAAAAACATCGACTACTGAATTAACTTATCATATTTTAAAGAAAGCAGGACTTAATGTTGGGATTGCTGGAAATGTAGGTTTAAGTTTTGCCCAGCAAGTACTTGATAATTCATTTGATATTTACGTTCTAGAGTTAAGTAGTTTTCAACTAGATGATATTGTAAATTTTTCTCCAGATGTTGCNGTAATAACAAATATAAGTCCAGATCACTTGGATAGATATAATAATGATTTTCAAAAATATATAAGCTCTAAGTTAAATATTACCTCAAACCAAAACAAAACCCAATTTTTAATTATTAATGCAAACGATAATAATCTTATGAATGCAATTAAACAAGGGTCTATAAAATCAAGTAAACATTTTTTTGGTTTTGAAATTCAAGGTTCATCATCAACATCATTAATAAAAAATAAAATAAANATTAAACATTTAAATTCAAACACTATGATTCCGATTTCATCATATCCACTAAAAGGTCGTCATAATTTACTAAATGCTATGGCTGCTTCAACAGTAGCATCTATTTTTAAAATAGATAAAAATATTATCCGAAAAAGTNTAGAAAACTTCAAATCTCTTCCTCATAGACTGGAACATGTTTTAAAAATCCATGATGTTAATTACATTAATGATTCAAAGGCAACTAATGTTAATGCAACATTTTATGCACTAGAAACCATAAATAAAAAGGGTATCTGGATAGTTGGTGGAATTGATAAAGGTAATGATTATGAAGAGCTAATTCCTTTGGTACAGGAAAAAGTAAAAGCTATTATTTGTTTGGGAAAGAATAATGAAAAGCTAATAAATNTATTTCAAAGTATTGTGAATGTAATTGTAGAGACTGAGTCTATTGATGAGGCTGTTAAAATTGCACATAANATTGCCAAGAGAAAAGAGACCGTTATTTTATCACCTGCATGTGCAAGTTTTGATTTATTTAAAAACTATGAAGATAGAGGTAATCAATTTAAAAAAGCAGTAAGAAACTTATAGTAAGTAATTCATGGAAAGAAATAGTTTTTTTAGGGGNGATATAGTTTTATGGTGTATAATTACTCTGTTGGCGATATTTTCNTTTTTACCTGTTTTTAGTGCTAGTTCTAATTTAGCATTTGTAATAGGGAAAGGAACGCCAATTGGTTATCTATTNAAGCATTTTACAATAATGACTTTTGGTTTTTTATTAGTTTATGTTTTTCATAAAATCCCATTTATATACTTTAAGGGTATTTCTGTTTTAATGATTCCTGTTGTTCTTATTTTATTAATATATACTGCTAGTCAGGGAAATATTATAAGTGGTTCTAATGCTAATAGATGGATTCAAATACCAGTAATTGGTTTTAGTTTTCAAACATCTTCTCTAGCATCAATTATATTAATGATGTACATAGCTCATTATCTATCTAAAAATCAGAATAAAATTATAAAATATAAGACTTCATTTTGGTCTCTATGGTTACCTGTGATGGGTGTATTATTATTAATTTTTCCTTCAAATTTTTCTACTGCAGTCATATTATTTAGTATGGTTATTATGCTTCTTTTTGTTGGTGGATACCCATTGAAATATTTGTTTTTTATATCAACATCTGTATTATTAGTTTTTATATTATTTGTCGTCACAGCCAAAGCTTTTCCTGATATAATTCCAAATAGAGTTGACACATGGGCGAATCGAATAACTAATTTTAACTCAGCAGAAAAGAGCGAAAATTATCAAATCGAAAGATCAAAAATTGCTATTGCTTCAGGAGGCATATATGGAAAAGGTGCAGGAAAAAGTGTAATGAAAAATTTTCTTCCACAGAGTTCATCAGATTTTATTTATGCGATAATTGTTGAAGAGTATGGTCTAATTGGTGGTGTTATATTGATTATACTCTACATTCTATTCCTTTTTAGGATTATTGTAATTTTTCATAAGTCTGAAAGTTTATTTGGAAAACTTTTGGTTGTTGGATTAGGTATTCCAATTGTATTCCAAGCATTTATAAATATAGGAGTAACTGTTCAGCTATTTCCAGTTACAGGACAAACATTACCTTTAGTTAGCAGTGGAGGCACATCAGCTTGGATGAATTTTATCGCGATTGGAATTATTTTAAGTGTTAGTAATTCAATTAAACATGAAAATATTGATAACCCCTTATTTATTTTAAGTGAAGACAAATAAATATATCTTCTCGGGTGGTGGAACTGGGGGGCATATTTTCCCAGCAATTTCTCTTGCAAAACAAATTCAAATTGAAAATCCAAATGCAGAAATTCTTTTTATAGGCTCATCTGGTAAAATGGAAATGAGTAAGGTTCCTGAATATGGTTTTAAAATAATTGGGCTACCAATTGATAGCTTCAAACGAAAAATTAGTTTTAGCCACTTGATCTTCCCATTAAAACTTTTAATTAGTATTCTAAAATCATTATTAATATTGAGAAGTTTTAAGCCAAACATTGTAATAGGAACTGGAGGATATGTTAGTGGCCCTATTTTATTTACAGCTCAAATTTTAGGATACCCAACTTTGATTCAAGAACAAAATTCATACGCTGGAATAACAAATAAATTACTAAGTAAGAGAGCCTCAAAAGTTGCTGTAGCTTATCCAAATATGGAAAGGTTTTTTCCAAAAAATAAAATTGTTTTTACAGGAAATCCGATCCGTAAAGAAATTTTGAAAAAAACCAATAAGTCAAAAGCTAAATTACATTTTAATCTAGATCCAAATCAGCCAGTAATAGGAATTACTGGAGGTAGTTTAGGAGCAAAAAGGATCAATTCAATTATCGAAAAAAATTTAAAGTTCTTTAATAAATTAAACGTTCAAATTTTGTGGCAATGTGGCGTCTTATATTATAATATTTATAAAAAAAATCAAAACTCAAAAATTAAAATAATTCCTTTCGTTAAAAGAGTTGATTATTGGTATAATTCAATTGATTTATTGATTTCTAGATCTGGAGCATCTACAATATCTGAGATTTGTTCAACTTGTACACCATCCATATTAATTCCTTCACCAAATGTATCAGAAAACCACCAATATCATAACGCAATGTTATTACATAAAGAAAAGGCATCTGAACTAATTGAAGAAAAAGACCTTGAAAATGAATTTAAATCTATTGTAAAAAAGATATGGTTAAGTGAGAAAATTAAAAATGAAATGAAGTACAAATTAAAAAAGTTATCGAAACCTAATTCAACTTCAGAAATTATCAATTGTATAAAAGACATATTAAATTGAAAAATAAAAAATTATATTATTTGTTGGGTATAGGCGGAGTTGGAATGTCATCAATAGCTCAATATTTAATTTTGAAAGGTTATAAAGTTTATGGCTTTGATAATAGTCATTCTGTAATTACAAAAATGCTTGAAAATAAAGGATTAAATATAATATATGATAATTCAATTGATAAAATCCAATCTATAATTCAAGGAAGCGATATTGAGGTAGTATATTCAGCTGCTATTAAAACTGATCATCCAATATTTTCATATTTTATTGATAAAGGTTTCAAGCCAATTAAAAGAGCTGTTTTTTTAGCCTCAATTGTTAATGAATCGGAATCATACGCAGTTGCCGGAACACATGGAAAAACAACCACAAGTTCAATTTTAACCCATATATTCAGTTATTCGAATTTATCTTTTAGCGCATTTGTTGGAGGATTAATGTTACCGCAAAAAACAAATTTTTTAAGTAGTGGTTTTGAGAAAACAATCGTAGAAGCGGATGAGTATGATCGTTCTTTTTTGAATCTGACACCATTTTCAGCATGTATAACATCAATTGATGCAGA
>PAHL01000021.1 GCA_002711185.1 Flavobacteriaceae bacterium | reverse complement strand
TGCAGCAATTGCAGCATCGTGCATAGCTCCTCCTAACAAAAAATATGCCTTTACGTCCCACTCAAGTGAATCAATTATTTCATTAATTCCCTCAAACCTTCTTTCAAAAAGTTGATGATAAGAAACATAGTTTAAAATTGTGAACCAATGTCCCGGGGGAGTTTCTGAATCAGGTCCATCTGCCCAGAATTCGGCAATAACTCTCGTGTAGTCACCCCTAGGAACAATTTGCTTCGTGTATGGTTTTTTGGTGTAAGGGTTTATTTTGTATCCGTTGGATCTGTCTCCACCTTTGATAGGTTTAAATTTTGTTTTTAGTGAACTTACGGTTAAATCCTTGTAGTCAGTATTTAAGTTACCAATATTATTTGGTGAAATATCCCATAAAATACCGTCATTAGGATCATGATGAGAACCCCAAATTGAAACAAAACTGTGGTTCCAAGAATATTCATTATTTAATTTATTTTCGGAATCTAAAAGTTGTGGAGGAGAACCTGGATCGAAATAAATGGGATATTCATACCCATCTCTTTTCATTGTCTTTAAATTTTGTTTCTCTAAACTAAATGGTAAAACTTGTCCCCACTCAGGACCTAAAAATTCTGGAACCGATCCTGCTAATTCGTTTCCTGATTGATCAATGAATTTTTCAAATGCAAGGGGTTGCCACCTGTTAGGATCAACAATTTTTTTAATCCCAGGGTTTTTTAAAATCATGGGTTTATTTACTGGCTCATAAAATAAATTTGCATAAAAATATTTTTCATTTGAACCATCATTCCATGAGTAATCGATTACTTTTTGTGCAATATAATTTCCAAGTGCAGCTGAATTTCCTGAAGTATAATCTATAGACTTAAAATTTCTATCGTAGCCCATTTTTTTAAATAATGAGTCGATAATTATTTTTGACTTTTTATATCCTGGAGAAATTTCATATCTGTGAATTAACAGCCGATATGCAGCATAGCTAATCGCCATTTCTTGGTTCTTTTTTTTATTGCCAGAATACACAGTGTTTTTATAGGGTATGTATTCGCCATGTATTTCATTACCCAAAAAATAAGTTTCTGAATCATCATCAAAGACAGACCATGCATCATACATTGCTGCAGATATGTGAAATAAATTTCTTGCATGAACAGTTGGTCTTGCTAGGTCGTTTCTAATTGATTGGAGTATTACTTCATTCCATTTTCTTGCAACACTGTGATTTTGAGAAAAGGCAAATATGGATATACAAAAGAAAATAAAAAAAAACAGACCTTTAAATTTCATTTAAATCTATATGATTATTAATATATTATTTTAATTCCAATTGAAATAATTCATAATTGAATCAAAAAATGAAGGCTCCTCCATATATGACTCCTCTATCTCAATCACCTGATTAGGAAGAATGTCTGTTATATTTTGTGTTTTGCCTCCAGGCCAAGTAACTATCAAGGAGTCAATTTTTATATTATCTCCAAGACCAAAATGTATTATTGAGGTATTTTGAGAGGCGTGACTAGATCCCCCATCAACTTCTCTAATCATATTTAGGTCATTACAGACAATTCGTATTCTAGATCCAAGTCCCCTTGTGGTTGACTGGTTTCCTTTTAATTTGATTTTCACCCAATTATTGTCATTTGAGGAATCGTTTCTGTAGAGTTTAGAACCTACAACTCCCCCATAATAAGTCACATCATTAACTGGTCTTTGATTAACAACAAAAATATCTTGATCACCGTCGTTGTCATAATCAAAATGAACAGAGCCCCTTGCGATTCCGTAATCCATAACACCCGATTTTTCATTTATTTCAAAAACTCTTCCTTTATTTTCGAATAAAATATTTGGTATGGGGTTTACCATCGGATTTATTGGTCCATTTGAATTAAATAGATCCAAATCTGTATCGTTATCATAATCTATAAAAAGACTTCCCCAGCCTATAATAACCGATTCATAATCTTTAAAACTTTTTATTTTATTTACCCCAGTTCCAACATTATTCATGAGATTAACAAATGGAAGTCCATCACCTCTATTTACAATGAACGGTCCTGCAAAAATATTTGTAACATGATAATCTAGAAAAGTATCATTATTGTAATCTCCTACTCCTACACCCATTGATTTAAGACCGAAATTAATCTTTAGCTCTCTACTTTTATTTTCAAACCTAAGCTCTGGATATTGATTAACCATTAGTCGGTTAGATTCGCTAGTCTCCCCAAAATCGTTGATTATAAATAAATCTAAATCATTATCATTGTCAAAATCAGTAAACACCCCACCGAAGCCATAACCCTTCCCAGCATCGACTAGCAGGTCAGAAATATCCTTAAAATATTTTCCATCGATGTTTATATATAACTCATCGTCTCCGGTTTCATATTCTTCATTGATAGAATAATGGTTTAAGAGGGCAATATTATGGGTTCCAAAAGGGCTGTCTTCGAAATAAAAATTTTTGAAATAGTTTCCAATAAATAAATCTGGATAGCCATCTGCATTTATATCTCCAAATGATGATGAGGTGGAAAAATTATTTTTAGTTAGTCCGAATTTTGAACTAACATCAGTAAACGTCCCATCGCCGTTATTTATGTATAATAAATTAGGGGACAATGTTTTCTTTTTCTTGGTCTTATTGTCTTCTGAAGCAATTGTTGTTATCAATAGATCAATATACCCATCTTTATTAACATCTGCAGATGAAACGCCTGTGGTGACAACAACTCTGTCCTTCAAAAGACCGGATTCATCGATTACATCTGTAAAAGTTCCATCTCCATTATTTTTATATAAAACATCTTGACTTTTACCCCCCGTAATATATAGATCCTCAAACCCATCATTATCAAAATCAAAAGCAACTACCCCTCCCCCAAAAAGACCTTGATAAACATCGTAAATATTATCTATTCCAGATTCCTTAGTNACNTCGCTGAATGNTGNTTGACCAAAAGCAAATAATGTGNAANAAAGAAANANNAATTGAAAGGTTNTCATACNATTATAAATTTAAAAAAAGGTAGGGAGTAAACTCCCTACCTTTTAAATTTAACAATATTTANTATTTANTAAATATTTTNNAAAATAATTATNTAGAAAATTAGTATCCAGGATTTTGCTCNATAGCAGGGCTATTNTCAACAAANTTTCCTGGTAGAGGCCATAGGTCAAAGTGAGCTTTATAATTTGCTCCACCGTGTAAATCCCAACCTTGATTAGAATTAACTGTCTCCATTAATTTACCGGCTCTTTTAAGATCATAAAATCTTCTACCTTCAAGAGCATGCTCTATTCTACTTTCGTGTAAAATTGCATCTCTCATTTCTGATTGTGAAAGACCAGCTGTTAGATCAGGTAAACCTGCTCTATTACGAACCTTATTAACTCCTGCATATGCACCAGCGGTATTGCCAGACTCATTTAAAGCTTCGGCGTGGGCTAGTAAAACTCCAGAATATCTGTATATGTTTATATCCATTGGAGAACCATATTCAATCGTATTCATTTGAGCAAATGCCTCAGGAGTAGTGTCTGGGTCTGCTGTGTATTTTTTAGGAAAAACAGGTGCTATTCCAATATTTGCCATCAATCTAGTATCACCATTACAGCAAACACCACCAAATTCAGCATCACCTATTGTTCCTCCATCATAAGGGTCACCCTCAAAGAAGAAAGTCATACGTAGCCTTGGGTCTCTATTCGAGTAAGGATCAGCTGCATCGTATCCTGATGCTGGATCAGTAATTGGTAATCCATTAGCCATTGGAAATGCATCGATCATATTCTGAGTAAATTTATGACCTGACCATCCGTTGTATCCAGATTGAGTTGGAATACCCATAGGGATGAAGTCACCACTACCTTCAGATAGAGGACCATTTTGTATAGACCAAATAATTTCAACGCTATCCTCAGCGCATCCTCTATTTAAACATTCCCATTGAGAAGCTGGAACTAGTCCAACAGNACCACCTTCAAGAGCAATTACCTTAGCAAACTCTGCAGCCGCACCAGCGTAGTCATCTTGATTTAATAAAGCATATGCAATTGCAGTAGTAGCAGCCATAGTTGTTGGCCTACCAACTTCACCTGAATTTGGAGTAGTACCTAAGTTAGCAGCAGCAAATTGAAGATCGCTGATAGCCTGAGCATAAGTCTCAGCTTGAGTAGATCTACCGATTGCATCTGCTTCAGAAGCATCTATAGCTGTTGTGATTAGAGGCATACCTCCATATAGAAATGCCAAGTCAGCATACAAGAATCCTCTTATAAATTTTAACTCCGCTTCCCAGATTGCGGAACCTTCAGCACCGAAATCAATATTTGGAATTATATCTAACATAGTGTTTATCTTGGAGATAGCTCCCATACCGTAGTTGAATTTCCATTCAGTTATTCCACCACTAAGAGGAGTTAAGAGTCCACTTGCTACTTCACTGTATCCCTTCCAAGCAGCACCCTGTCCTACCATGTTGTCTGAAATAACATCAAATTCCATATTCATATGGAAATAGTTACCCCCCCAAAAGGTTACAAAATATCCGGCAGAGGTTAAAGAATTGTATATTCCGTTTACACCTAACTTAAAGTCATCTGCAGTTTGGAAGAATCCATCCACGGTTGCAGAACCTGGATCAGATTTAACTAGGAAATCTTTTTCACATGCTGTAAAAGATAGCATTATGGATAAGATTATCGCTGTTAATGTTGAATTTTTAATTTTCATAATTTATTTATTTATTGTTTTTATCGTTTGTATAAACACTNAAAATTAAGTTATAATCTCTGGTGTTTTGTACTGTTTTTATATCTATTACTTATAATAGTATTTGTTTTATCTATTATTAAAATTTAGCCTGAATTCCAAATGAAAGTGTTTTCAATTGAGGGAACATGTATGGCGCTCTACCNGCCTGNGCTGATTGCTCGCCGCCATAAAGATCACTAGCNCCAACACCTGTTCTAACTTCAGGATCAATCAATGGGAAATCAGTAGATGTCCAAAGATTTGTTCCATTGAAGAATATTCTCAAACTATCAATTGGAAGAACATCCGAATCAAAGGTATATCCTATTTGTAAATTCTTTAATCTCAAATAAGCTCTATCCCANACNAAGAAATCACTNGGGTATACATCACTAGGACTTGCCCCTTGTCCNGCCCATACTCTNGGCATTGTAGCATTTGGATTAGCCGCCGTCCAGTTATCTGCCCAGAGGTTAGCTGTTGTCATTCCTCCCGCATCAGGTTTGAATAATTCAAAAGTTCCTTGGAAAGAAGTTGTACCAATTCCTTGGAATATAGCTGCTAAATCAAAATTTTGATAACTAGCAAAAACATTGAAACCATAGGTTATTTCTGGAACATCAACACCAATATCAGTCCTGTCATCAAGATCAATATCACCATCTCCGTCTAAATCTACGAATTTAACATCTCCAACATCAGAACCCATTAATGAATGATCGGGTGCAGCTGCAAGTTCAGCGGCATCATTAAATATACCATCCGATATGAATCCCCAGTAAGCTCCAGGTCTGTAACCCTCTCCTAAAATAGCTCCATTCCCTAAAAACACTCTGTCAACGTCTCCTCCATCTAATCCAGGATTAAGATCTGTTACTAAGTTTTCTGCTTTGGATATGTTTGCTCCGACTTGAACTTTCAATTCTCCAAATTCTTTTGAATAATTCAAAGCAAGTTCCCAACCTTTAATATCTAGACTAGCAGCATTAGAAAATTGAGATGTAAATCCAGTTAATACATTTACAGGGAGATCATAGAGAATATCTGATACCTCTTTTTTAAATACATCAAAATCAATTCCTAATCCGTTGTTTAAAACTAGATTGACACCAAAGTTAGTACTAGTACTTTTTTCCCAGCTTAAGTTAGCATTACCAAGTGAAGACTGACCAACCCCTGGAGCTATTACTCCACCGAAACTATAAGCTTCATCTAAACTAAGTGACTTAGCAAATGCGAAGTTTGGAATATTTGAATTACCTAATTCTCCCCATGAACCTCTTATTTTCAAGAAGCTTATAAGATCGTTAGAACTTAAGAAATCTTCTTCAGACATTATCCAACCAGCGGAGAATGATGGAAAAACTCCCCACTTCTCATTTTTAAACCTGGAACTTCCGTCTCGTCTAATATTTGCTTCCAATAGATATTTTCCTTTATAGTTATAATCAAGTCTTGCAAAATAAGACTGGACAGAAAATCCAGTCGCAGCACCCTGTGCTTGTTGGTTACCAGTTAAACCTGCATTAATTACCTGAACTCCATCAGTTAAGTGACCATCTCTTGATCCTCTAAAATTAGTGATTTCATTTTCTTCTTGGCTATAACCAATCAGAGCAGTCAATTTTCCATCTCCAAGCTCCACGTTATAATCAGCAGTCAAGAAATAGGTTTCAGTGAAAAACTCAATATTTTCATCACTTCTGTTTCTGTCTGAATCAGGGGCAAAGTAAGATGAGCCATCAGGGAAAAAGTTTCTAACTTTTTTGTTAAAAATACTTTGTCCNGTACTTCTACTTCTTACTGCACCAGTTCCCTTAATTGTTAAATTTTCAATTGGTGAGTATGCAACATANGCATTAAGTANAATATTATTAACTGTTTGTTTTATGTTGTAATAGTCTCCATTTGCATAACCCATGTTNTTATTTCTNCCCGTNCCNGGTCCTACATTAAAACCAGCGAATGTTGGAGTTACCATTGCATAACCCCCNTCAGCAGTATACTTAGGTCCCAAATAATTCTGAAATTGAGCTGCTAATGCTTGAGGTCCTTGCAGGGTAGAAGAGTTGAAAGTTTGNTGAGTCCCTTGTTGNACACTTCTTGAAAGCGAAACAGTTGTTCCAATTTCAATTTTATCGGTTGGACTTGCATCAAGGTTAATTCTTAAATTGTGACGATCAAAGAAATTACCACCTGTAGCAATACTCTCTTGATCTAATNCCCCAAGAGCAACTCTNTAATTGACATTTTCTGAACCACCAGTTACACTTAAGTTGTGAACATTAACCGGAGCTTTTTGAANAAGATCACTGTAAGGGTCTTTCCACCAAGTAGTCTGGGTACCTGCTTCAGATATCTGAGCCGCAGTGTATATTGGTTCACCACCAAAGTTTGTTCTTGCTAAGTTTTTAAAGTTCATATTATAAACCACATCACTATTTAAATCAGGTAAGCTCACAGCTTCTGAAGTTCCAAACGTTGCTTCATAAGCAAATACAGCATCTTGATTTCTAGCACCTCTTTTTGTTTTTACNACAATTACACCATTTGCAGCTCTGGATCCATATATGGCTCCCGATGCTGCATCTTTAAGTACTGAAATTGATTCAATNTCATTTGGATTAACAAGNTTAATATCACCTTCGATGCCATCAATTATNACAAGTGGAGCNGCATTATTCAATGTTCCAACACCTCTAACTCGAATTGAAATTTCATCCTGACCTGCTTCACCAGAGTTNTGAGATACGAATACCCCAGCAGTTGTACCCGCTAANGCANCTCCAGCACTAGTTAGTGNTCTATTTTCAATTACTTCAGAATCGATAGTAGCTACAGATCCAGTAATGTTTCTTCGAAGCTGAGTACCATATCCAGTAACAACTACTTCATCAAGCGATGAATCTGATTCAGACAAAGAAGCATTCACACTGTCAGAATCTCCAACAGCAACTGTCACAGACTCAAACCCAATGAATGAAAATTGAAGTGAAGCACTATCATTTTCTAGTTCTAAAGAATANTTTCCATCAAAATCAGTTGATGTACCNTTTGCAGTACCNACTTCNACTACAGATGCTCCAGGAAGTGGATTCCCGTCAGAATCTGTTACATTACCTGTAATAGTTCTTTGAACCATCTCTTCATCCTCTTCTGCTTCATTAGTTACAATGACAGCTTTTTCCTTAAGGATTACCTTATTATCAATTACTTCATAATCNAGTTTATTTTCAAAAATTTCATCTAAGACATCTTTAATNGANTCNTCTTTNACTGATATTGATAGTTCTTTGTTGAAATCAAAAACAGTCACGTTATAAATAAATTTATAATCTGTNTTTGCTTCTATCTCATCTAANACCTGAACAANATTNGTNTTTTCAAGATCAAGCGATATCTTATTTTGACCAAAAGAATTAGCCAAAATTGAGAAATTAAACGTAAGAAATAAAATAATTGTTAGTCTCACAGTTTTAATAAGAGTATCATAACTAAAATGATAGCTCTCGTTTGGTTGGTTTTTCATAATTTTACATAGATTTTATCGGTTTGTATAAATTTCGGTTTAGTCGTGTTTAGGGAGGGAAGTATTGCAGTACTTTCCTCCTTTTCTTTAATTAATTATTATTTTGTTTTTAAATGTTTGATATTCAATATTATATATTTGATTAAAATAACTTAATACATCTTCAATTTTCTCATTTTCTACATCGATGTTCGCGTTAAATAATTCTCTAGACATAGACTTGTGATTGTTAATAATGGTAACATTATATAATCTTTCAAGCTTTTTTACTATNTGATTAAAACTTTCATTTCTAAAAATCACCTCACCATTAATCCATGAGGTATATAATTTTGTATTTATTTTAGTTGTTTCAACTAAAAAGTTTTCCTTATTCACAGATCCTTTGAAGCCAGGTGTAAGCTCTGTTACTTTATCTGATTGAGAATTGGTGATTCCAACTGAACCCTTAACTAAAACAATATCTGAAATATAATCTTCTGGATAGTTTCTCATATTAAATCTTGTTCCATATACTTCAACACTTATATCTTCAGAATTTACAATAAATAGGTCTGTGTCACTCTCTGTAACATCAAAAAAAGCTTCTCCATCAAGAAAAACTTCTCTTGGTTTGTCTTTTATAAATTTTACTGGGTATCTGAGTGAAGTACCAGAATTCAGATAAACTTTAGTTCCGTCAGATAAGTAGATATCAAATCTTTTTCCATAAGGAACTTTTAGACTGTGATAAACAAGCTCTTTTATTTCTGGATTAGAATCATAAATCAATTCATTTGATTTTTGAACAACTTTGTTCTTGGAATCAATTGTTACTATTGATTTATTCTTGTATTCATCATTTTTTAAAACTATTTCCTCACCTTTTTCATTGGTCAAAACTATATCATCTGCTTTAGGAACTATTTTTTGAACTTCAACACCATAACCTAAGTCATTTATAAAAGAGTAATACCCAAGGCCAAATGCTATAACAAACAGAGCTGCATACTTAATAGTCTTTTTGAAAAGATTAAACATCTTGACTTTTTTACTTTCCTTAGTTATTTTTCCCTTAATTACCTCTATAATATCTTTCGTTTCCATTTCATTCATAGCATACACCGAGTAATAATTTATTTTTATATATAGCTTAAAAAGCTCTAAATTTTTTATTGATTGCAACTTTTTAATAAGCGCTTTTAGGTCTTCTACACTTGCATTCTGATTGACGAATGCAATTGCAAGTTCTTCAAAATTTTTTTGCGCTTTTGTTGTCATACTTGTTTAATACAATTTGGAGTTGCAAAACCCTTAGTTAANTGCATATAAAAAATATTGTTAATTTAGAAAAAAAAGATAATTGAACTCTGACTCAAAAAAAGAATTTATTTCGTTACTAAAAAAAGGTGATGAATCAGCCTTTACAGAGCTAATCAATACCTATAACAGAAGGCTGTTTGCCTATGCTATTAGTCTCTCAGGAGATTACTCATTGGCTAAAGATATTGTCCAAAACGTTTTTGTGAAGACTTTTGAATACAGAAAAAGGTTAGATCCTGAATTCTCCATTCAAGGATTTTTATATCGATCAGTATACAATCAATTTATTAATACATACCATAAAAATAAATCACTTCTTAAAGTTCATGACGAGTATGTAAGGTTCTTAAACCAGATGATTGACGAAACAAATGAAACCGAATTTGATAAACTGCTTTCCATAGTTAACTCATGCATAAAAAAACTTCCAAAGAGATGTCAAGAAATATTTATTTTAAGTAAAAAGCAGGGATACACCAATATTGAAATATCAGAAAAATTAGAAATCTCTGTTAAGACAGTTGAAGCTCATATCACAAATGCATTTAAAAGTTTAAGAGCAGATGTTGAAAATTACAAGTATTAGGGTAAAAAGTTCATGTATTGTATTTCATTAAAAAACAAATGAAACTATTAAAGATATTTGTAGTAAGTATACTCTTAAATACAAATTTTTATGCTCAAAATTCAGCTGAATTTAAAAATCTTATTGATTTTCAGAAAAAATTAAT
>PAHL01000020.1 GCA_002711185.1 Flavobacteriaceae bacterium | reverse complement strand
AAGAGCAATACTTTCAAATCATAATATAAACCTCTTAGGTCTTAGAGGTCAGGCAAAAACTAGAATAGCAAGACAAATGACCAATCTTTTAGACGAATGGGTCCCTGTAGTTGAAGGATCCGAAATCAATGACGATCCAATTGAGCCAATATCTAACTTCGCTAAAGAGAAGATAAAAAAACTGGGGGATAAAACTCCAATCTATTGGATGCACAGAAGTGAAAGGTTTTATGAAAAGTTAGCTACTCCAGACGTAACTGTTGCAGATCTTATAGGTGACATTGATCCCATAAAAGCAGCAACTTTAAAATTATCTTATGCAGATGAAAAAGTTATTCATTTTGGAATGATACCAAGAGCCCATCGTTGTATTTTTGTCTTAAACGAATTACCAGACTTACAAGCTAGAATCCAAGTTGCTCTTTTTTCAATTCTTCAAGAAAAAGAAATACAAATAAGAGGTTTTAAATTAAGATTACCCATAGAGTGTCAATTAATTTTTACAGCAAATCCAGAGGATTACACTAATAGGGGTAGTATAGTTACTCCTCTAAAAGACAGGATTGGCTCACAAATTTTAACACATTACCCCCGTAACAGATCATTTGCAAAGAAAATCACCATACAAGAAGCTAAAAAAGCAATTTCAAAAACAGATAAAATTTATATTCCTGAATTAGCGTATGATATTATCGAACAAATTGGTTTTGAAGCAAGAAAAAGTGATTATATAGATCATAAAAGCGGCGTGAGTGCAAGAATGAGCATAACCTCATTAGAAAATTTGATAAGTTCAGCTGAAAGGAGAATATTAATTAATAATGAATCTAAAACAACCATTAGATTATCAGATTTTTCTGCTGTTATTTCTGCTATAAATGGAAAAGTTGAACTTGTTTATGAAGGGGAACAAGAGGGGGCTGAACAAATCTCATACTACCTNATTTCACAATCAATAAAAACAATNTTCCCAGAATTTTTTCCAAAAATTGAAAAATTAGAAAAACCTGACGCAAAAGGTCCATATGAAGAATTATTAGCATGGTTTTTTAAGGATAATCAACTATACATTGATGATAATTTTAGCGATGATGAATATAGAAATACGCTAAAAAGTATAAAGCCACTTGAAAAATTTATTAAAAATCATAAGCCCAATTTGGTTGATGATGAGAAATATTTTATGATGGAATTTTTACTTTGGGGTCTTGAAGCAAATAAAAAATTGAACAAATATAGAAGTCTGGATGGATTTGAATTTAAGGATAGTTTAGGTAGCTATATAAGTAAGCTTTAAGAATTATTACATTCTTTCCTTAATTTCAATAAAAAGACCTATTAGCAAACATAAAACAACTGTAGCTATAACGATTCCTCCTACACCCATATGATGTGTTTTTAATTATAGTTGGCCTACTAGGGCTCGAACCTAGACTCTTCTGGACCAAAACCAGACGTGTTACCAGTTACACCATAGGCCAATTGGTCTGCAAATTTAATTTAAAATTCTTTTTATCTTAAAAAAAAGTAATTTTATTTTTTATTCTCTTTTCAATAGATATTGGATTCAATTTGATTTAAAAAAAATTAAAGTATACCTTATTAATATGTATTTTCGTGTTCCGAATAACAGGTTAAATGGATAATAAATCTTTCACTTTCTGGAATAGATTATTTGGCTTATTAGTTTTCTCAATAGCCCTTTCAACTTATGTAATGACAGTTGAACCCACTGCNAGTTTTTGGGATGCAGGTGAGTATATATCAACCTCCGCTAAATTACAAGTGGGTCACCCTCCTGGAGCTCCACTATTTCAAATGCTTGGAGCAGTCTTTGCATCATTTGCTCAAAACCCTGAGAAAATCGCATTAATGGTTAATATGATGTCTGTTTTTTCAAGTGCTTTTACCATTTTATTCCTTTTTTGGACCATAACGTTATTGGTGATTAAAATTTATCCATTTGAAAATCATAAAAACTCAGCTGATAAGTTTGTTTTTTTTAGCAGTGCCTCAGTAGGCGCCCTCTCTCTATGCTTCTCAGATAGTTTTTGGTTTAATTCGGTTGAAGCAGAGGTATATGCAATGGCTATGCTAATTCTGTCAATTTTATTTTATTTGGCTTTGAAATGGGAAAAGGATATGAATACTCCAAGAGGAGATAAATGGTTATTATTAATCTCATTTGTTATTGGTCTCTCTTTTGGTGTTCACTTTATGGGGCTACTTACAATTCCAGCCATTGGAATGTTGTACTATTTTAAAAATTATAAAAAAGTAACTTTTAAAGGATTCATTTTAGCAAATCTAATATCAATTGCCATTCTTCTATTTATATTTAAGTTACTCTTACCACTGACCCTAGCTTTTTTTGGAAATACAGAAGTTTACGTAGTCAATACTTTTGGTCTACCATTTAATAGTGGAACTATATTAGCTGGTATTATAATAACTGGTTTTTTCGTGATTAGCCTGAGGATATCCTACAGAAAAAAAATGGTAAATCTTAATACTGGATTATTGTCTNTTTTATTTGTTTTACTTGGATTTTCTTCCTGGATAATGATTCCGATTAGAGCCAATGCAAATACTGTTATAAACGAAAATTCTCCATCGGATGCTAGGTTGCTTTTAGCTTATTACAACTTAGAGCAATATCCAGAAACTAAACTTTTTTATGGCCCTTATTTTTCTGATATGTACGTTGGGCAAGATGATAATAACCCCTACAAGGANGACAAACCTAAATACGAAAGAGATGAAAAAACTGGTAAATATGTAATTGTTAATTATTGGCAAAATGCTAGGATTAACTCCAATGCAGATCAAAGTGGTTTTCTTCCAAGACTCTGGAGCACCGAACATGCTGCCAACTACATGGATTTTACTAAGCCATTAGAATTTAAGGTCTCAAGAGAATACTCTTCAAATAAAGATTTNGTNAATCAAGTAAATCANTTTAGATACGATGCTNTTGAGGGTGGAAAAACAGGTCAGGANTATAATAATTTTTTTAAAAAATATGGTAGGTATTTAGATATTGAAAAACCATCCTTTCTTAGTAATCTTCAATTTCTTTTTGAATATCANTTTGGTTANATGTATCTGAGATACTTTATGTGGAATTTTGTAGGAAGACAAAATGATAANGCNGGAACCTANNNTATTTTNNATGGAAATTGGATAAGTGGAATACCTTTTATTGACTCATTTAGACTNGGAAATCAAAATGAGATAAGTGAAGATGCAAAAANTAATAAAGCTAGAAATACCTATTTTTTCTTGCCATTTTTATTAGGAATTTTTGGTGCTTATTTCTTGTATAAAAGAGACCAAAAAAAATTCTGGGTAATTCTTTTATTCTTTCTCTTTACTGGCCTTGCATTGAAAGTATATTTAAACGAGAGACCATTTGAGCCAAGAGAAAGAGACTATGCACTGGTGGGTTCTTTTTATGTTTTCTCCATTTGTATAGGCATAGGAGCTCTAGCGTTATCTGAATGGGTTAGGTCGTTAAATAAATCTAAAGTCATAGAAATTTTAACTCCGATAATCTGCTTAATTTTTGTTCCTNTTTTNATGGCNTATCAAAACTGGGATGACCATGATAGNTCAAACAGATATACTGCACAATCAATTGCCAAATCATATCTATCCTCCATTCAAAAAGATGTTGGTTCAATCATTTTTACAATTGGTGANAATGATACTTTTGCTCTTTGGTATGCTCAAGAAATTGAAGGTTATAGAACCGATGTTAGGACAATTAATACAAGTCTTCTAGCCACCGACTGGTATATTGATCAGACAAAAAGGAAAACTTACAAAAGTGATCCTATAAAATCTCAACTTAAACATGAAAATTATGCATATGGTATTAGAGATTATATAAAATATGAGGAGCTAACTGATTCATTAAGATGGGATATAAAAGATTTTATGGGTTGGGTTTCTAGTGATGATGATAGAACCAAATTCAAAAGCTTNATTTCTCAAACAGGAGGAAACCCTTTAGAATATCCAAAAAATACTCAAGAAATGGTTTTTTATCCAACAAACAAAATTAGGCTTCCGGTAAACAAGGAAAATGTATTAAAGAGTGGAATTGTTTCAGAAGAAGATAAAGATGAGATTGTATCATATATTGATATAGACCTTCCAAAAACTGGAATTACAAAAAATCAACTTTTGATGATTGATATTTTAGCAAATAATGATTGGAAACGTCCAATATACTTTACAGGGGGAAGNTATGANGATTCTGAATACATCTGGATGAAAGAATATCTTCAATTAGACGGGTTAGTTTATAAATTAGTTCCAATAAAAACCCCCAAAAACCCAAATAATAGTTATTTAATGGGTAGGATTGATAGCGAGCTAATGTATAGTATAGTAAAACAATGGAGCTGGGGNAATTCNGATGANCCNAANATTTATCATGATCCAGAAACCAGAAAAAATAGNATTAGTTTCAGGAGTAATCTAGCNAGANTATCAGAGCAATTAATTAAGGAAGGTAAGCTAAAAAAAGCTAAGGAAATTATTGATCTTGCAATAGAAAAAATGCCAATTGATAAATTTGGTTATTACAGTTTATTAGTGCCTTTTGTAGATAATTACTACAGTATCTCTGAAGATAAATTAGCTCAAGGGTTAGCCTCAAAAATATCTCAAAAGTACTCAAGCGAACTAAATTATTTTTCTTCACTAGATATTGATCTTCAATATNACATGGGNGANGAGATAGTTACTATAATTGAAAGNTATAGAACNTTGATTGAAGCAATNTTNTTGAATAAGGATGTTGAAATTCTTGAGTCAGAACTTGATAAGTTTACCNGTTCAATCAATCCTTTTATTTTNCTTTATGGTGAACATGATTTTTANACAGAATTATACGATGTAATTTATGGGTATTATCTAACTAAGGCTGATCAAAAAGCTCAAAATATTGCGCTTAGGCTCTTGAATACATATAAAAACAGGATGTCNGTTTTTATTGACTTGCCCGAAGAAGATAAAATTAGATACTCTGAACAAATAAAAGATGAAATAATGGATTTCAGATATTTTATAGAGTTAATTATAAATAACGACAAAAGTAACTTTGCAAAGAATATTCAAGATGAATATAATAATACAATAATGAAATTTAAAGACAACTAAGCCACATGATCTTTAATAAGTCCGACAAGAGTATTTGCATCCTGTTCTCCACTTTGTCTCCACAACATTTCCCCGTCTTTATATATCATTAAAGTAGGTAGTGCTTTAACCCTGAGTGCCTCAGCTAATTTTAAATTTTTATCAACATTTATTTTAATTACTTTAGCACTATCTCCCATGGTTTCTGCCACATCTTTAAGAATAGGATGCATGGAGGATGAGACTTTATCAACCTCGTTATAAAAGACCAATAATAAAGGATTGGTGTCGTCTATTAACTGACCAAATTTAGACATCTTGCTTATTTATTTCGACTCAAGGGCTAAAATAGGATTTTTTTTATTAAACATCAATACCCTTTTTTTTTAGAGTAATTACGGTAATTTCTGGCCACATTCCAACTCTTCCAGGATAGGCTAAATAACCAAATCCTCTGTTAACATACAAATACTCTTTCGCTTTTTTATAAAGTCCTGCAAACTGTGGATAGCGCCATTTTATGGGACTCCACTTAATCCATCCAGGAATATCAATTCCAAATTGCATTCCATGAGTATGTCCACTTAAAGTGAGTGGAAAATAATTCTCGCTAGGGGTTACCTCAGCATTCCAGTGAGAAGGATCATGTGATAAAAGAATTTTAAACTCTTTACTTGACAAACCACTTGTTGCCTTTTTTAAATCTCCGGCCTTTTTAAATCCTCCAGCNCCCCAATTTTCAACTCCAACAANAGCNATANTNTCANNACCNTTTATNATTGAATCATTTTCATTAAGTAATAACCTAAAACCCATTTGCTGTTGGATCTTTTTNAAATTTTCNAAATTTTTTATTTTCTCNTCATCACTATTCCATTGCATNTAATCTCCATAATCATGNTTACCNAATANAGAGTATANNCCNTGTTTAGCCGTAAGCTCAGAAAATAAATCTTTCCAAGTATCAAGTTCAGCAGATATATTGTTAACGATATCNCCAGTAAACATTATGACATCAGATTTTTGTTTATTAATTAATTCTATTCCATATTTTACCTTCTCATAGTTGTCAAAACTTCCGCAATGTATATCTGAAATATGACTAATAGTAAATCCATCAAAAGAATTAGGAAGGTCATCAAATTCTATTTCATAACTCATTACTTTGTAATTATACTTTCCTCTGTACATTCCATACATTAGGGCGCCAAATGGAATTGATGCCATAATCAATGCTATTTGGGACAGAAATTTTCTCCTCTGGGGAAAGTATTCTTGACCATTGAATCCTTGATTAAAAAGTGAATATATAGCTTGAGGTATCCTTATTATATCCTCAAAAAATAAACTTATTATAATTATGGCCTGAAAGATAAATAGAGATATAAAAAAACCTAATGAATAACTCATTGCGTGGTTAAACCCCTCTGATCTGTCGTAATTTAGAGCTTGAAATATAAAGTTTCCAATAATACCAAATGATATTATACAATAAATAAGCCATATTAATTTATTTTGAAAAACAGTCTTAATAGATTGAAAGCAATACCACTGGGTAATGATAATTAGTAAAATAAAGAAAAGCCATCTATAGAACATCCAAGAAGATAAAGTTTGGTTTTAATGTATTTGTTTAGAGAGCTCGTTTGCTTTACCGTCTGATAAACTAGCAACAAAACAAGTTGCATTTAATAAGGTATCGTATAGATTTTCACCTACCATAGGGGTTCCATCAGGGACTAACCTTAACATCAATTTATCATAGCTACTCATTTTATTGTTCAATGAATTAACTGAAGCAGAAACAAAAGATTTCAATAATGAAGTTATCACTTTATAACCCACTACCTCTTTATTGGTTACCTCATCAGATTTATATATTTTTTCAACACTTAATCCAATTATGTCCTCTACCTGAGCTTTGTACTTACTTTTACTGATCAAAGAAGTTAAAAATTTACCCTCTAGGATTGTAGATTCATTTTCATTAAAAACCCTTACAACATCTTGAATTAATGTATTTATCGATAGCGCTCTCAAATAGCTAAGTCTGTGAGATCTGTTTTTTAAGCTATTGTATTTTTTTGTATCAATTGTTTCTCTGACCAAATTAATTAAATATTCTAATGCATAATCCTCAGATACTAAACCAAGATTAATCCCATCCTCAAAATCAATAATTGTATAACAAATATCATCGGCAGCCTCAACCAGGAATGCTAGTGGGTGTCTTAAATATGAACCACTAATATGGGTCCCTAAATCATTCGCAACAGATTTAAAGAATGACTCCTCGGATTTGAAAAATCCAAATTTTTTATGCGCNACATTATTCGACTTAATCACTGGAAAACTTCCTACAGGGTATTTAGTATATGCACCAAGTGTTGCATAACTAAGTCTTAAACCTCCTGGAATTCCTTGCATCGATTTTGTTGCTATTCTAAAACCATTTGCATTTCCNTCAAAATTTATTAAATCATTTTTTTCCTGTCCTGAAAGTTTTTCCAAATACTTTCTACCCTCACCATGCTCAAAAAAATATCCTATTGCTTTTTCTCCACTATGTCCAAAGGGGGGGTTACCAATGTCATGAGCCAAAGACGCAGCTGCAACTATAGCTCCAAAATCATTCATTTGATAACCTAGATCTTGTTTTAAATAAGAATGTTTATTTAAAATATTTTTACCTGCCAACCTTCCAATACTTCTTCCAACAACTGAGACCTCTAGACTGTGGGTTAGTCTTGTGTGAACAAAATCAGTTTTAGAAAATGGAATGACCTGTGTTTTATCTTGAAGACTTCTGAAAGATGATGAAAAAACAATTCTATCGTAGTCNACTTCAAAACCTAATCTTGTATCATCTTGATCTATTCTTAATCTCTTCTGGTCATCTCCAAATCTTCTTAATGATAATAATTGTTCCCATTTCATTGCTTTGCAAAAGTATAAATAATCGAAGAGAAAAAGATGACATTAAGTTAATGTTAATTAAATAATTAGATTCATAACCTTTTAATAAAAAAAACAGTTAGATAATTAACAATTAGATAAGGAAAATCCCCTCTTAAAAAATTAATATTGTAANGTTATTTTAATTAAACCATTAATCAAATATGAAAAAAATATATACTTTATTGTTGTCAGCTACTTTGATCTTTACATCATGTTCAAAAGATGCTGAAATTGTTGAAATTCCAGCTTCTCAAATTCAATCAATTGTTGATGCTGCAGTAGCTGCTGCATTAGCCCAACTAACAAGTACTGTTAATANCCTTAGTCCAACTATTGCTCAAGCTGCTGCTGATGCTGCTACAGCTGCTGTTGCTACTGGTTTNTCAGGACAAGCAGATGTTATTGATGCTGCTGTTAAAGGAGCATTAGAAGCGCAAGCTGCTGCTGATGCTGCTGCTGCTGCTGCCGCTGCATCAAATTTAGTTGAGTCTGTAGGGGCTGCCGGAGGGGTTACTTTTATTGATGGCTCTACAAATTGGACTAATGACAGAATATGGACCATAAATGGAAAAGTTGTTGTGAGATCTGGCGGGGTTTTAAATATCCAAGCCGGAACAATAGTTAAAGCTTATGATGGAACTGGAGTAAATGCTACTGTTCTTGTAATTGCAGCTGGAGGACAAATTAATGCTATNGGAACAGCAGAGGCCCCNATTATCTTTACAGATATAAAGGATGAGATTACGTATTCCGATAATGGAGTTTCTCCAAATAGAGTTCCCTCTGATATGGGTAAGTGGGGATCAATTGTAGTTCTTGGTAATGCAATTGTTGGTGAAGATGGAGGAACTGATGATATCGAAGGGATTGCTGATGGATTTGCATGGACACAATATGGAGGAAGCAATGCTACTGATAATTCCGGAAGATTAGAATACGTCTCCGTTCGTCACTCTGGACAAGAGATTGCTCCAAATAATGAACTTCAAGCAATTACATTTGGTGGAGTAGGGTCTGGAACTACTGTTCAAAATATTGAAATCATAGGAAGTCAAGATGATGGTATAGAGATTTTTGGAGGTTCTGTTAATGTAACCAACCTAATTATTCACTACAATGGGGACGATGCAATCGATCTTGATGAAGGTTACAGTGGTACAATTGATAATGCAGTATTGGTTATGAATACGATGACCGATGGAGCTTTTGAAATTGATGGTACAGAGGATTCNACCGGAGCTATTACTGGCGAGTTTACAGTTCAAAATGTTACAGTTTATGGTCAAGNCACACAAGATGATACCAATCAATACGGTACATGGAAAAGTGGAGCAACTGGATTGACTAAAAATGTTGTATTTAAGTCCTTTAATACTGGTACAACCATGGAACAAGTTCATTCCAATTATGCAGGAAAAGGTACTGCCACCGCTTTGGGTCAGCTCTTATTCGCTGATTTTGATTTTGTTACCTCTGATACAATCGCAACTATATTTGCTGCTGTTAATTCCGTAGTAACTGATGCCTCAACATGGGCAGAATCTGTTGCTTCTCAAGTTAGTGGAACTGGCGCAGATGAAACAGTATTTTCTTGGTGTCAATACTATAAATAATTTTTTTAATATTAACCTAAAAAATGTCCTGCTTCGGTAGGACATTTTTTAAAATATTTAGCTCATGAAGACCCCTATCAAATTACTTAATGTAATTTTTTTATTTTTTTCTACCTATCTTCATTCACAAACAATAATTTCTGGTAAAGTAATTGACGGAGACTTTAATGACCCTCTTCCATTTGCAAATATTTCTTTAAGGTCAGGAAATGATAATTCGAACTTAGGTGGAACTACAACAGATTTCGATGGGAATTTTTACTTTGAAGTTGAAGAAGGAACTTATTCTTTAGAGTTTACCTATGTTGGTTACTCAACTCAAATCATTAACGATATTAAGGTTAGTAATAATCAAGAAGAAGTAATTAATGTTGTTATGGTTTCTGCCTCTGATCAGCTTGAAGAAGTTGTTGTAACAACCTCTGCAAGAGCTAATAATGAAGTATCGGTATTGGCTGTTCAAAAAAGATCTATAAATTTAATTGATGGACTTTCTTCGCAATCAATAAGAAAATCTGGTGATACCAATATAGCCTCAGCAATTAAAAGAGTTCCTGGAGTATCGATTCAAGGAGGTAAATTTGTCTATGTCCGGGGCCTTGGGGACAGATATTCAAAGACTTTACTTGGAGGCCTTGAAGTACCGGGACTAGATCCTGACAGAAACACTTTACAGCTTGATATTTTTCCAACTAATTTGCTTGATAATATCATTATTAATAAATCATCAAGTGCCAACCTAAATGCAGACTTTACCGGTGGAGTTGTAAATATAATCCTAAAAGATTTTTCAATTAATCCTGAATATGGATTTTCTTTTAGTTCATCTTACAATTCGAATATGAGTTTTAAAAATGCTCCTGGACTTCCANAGGAATCTCTATCCTTTCTTAAATTTGATACTGGGTACAATGAACTACCTTTCAGAAGTAATTATCCAATAGTTTTACCTGAAACTTTTTTAACCCCGCTTGTTGCTCAACAGGTTACTGATGTAACTAATTCATTTAGTAAGCCTATGGCAGTAGCCAGGTATAATAACTTTACAGATTTTAGTATAGGAGCAACTGCTAGTAACCAATATAAAATTGGAGAGAACAACTCTATTGGATACATTGCAGCACTTAACTACCGATACGATTCAGATTATTATAAAGAGGCCTATAACGGGTCTGTATTAAAAGAAACTGTTGGTCTTGAACAAAATACAACCCAAGAGGGTGAGCTAGGACAAGTTCAAGCCCTATCAAGTGTTCTTTTGGGTATTTCTTTTAAAACAAAATCTACTAAACATAAAGTAACTTTTATAAATCTCAATAGCGGGGAATCTTCAGCACTAGATGTAAGGCTTGCAGAGTATTTAGAGAATACCTACAGCGGAATTGGAAATTTAATGAATCACACAGAAAGAAATATTACATCGATACCTATTTCGGGTTTGTATAATTTTGCTAATAATAAATTCATAATAGATTGGAAGGTAGCTCCNTCTTTCGCCAGAGTGTACGACAAAGACTTTAGAAAAACTGTATTTGAAATTGTTGGAGACAGGCTTCTTCTTAATTCAGGAATACTNTGGCCTCAAAGACTTTGGAGAAACTTAGAAGAAGATGCGATTGCCTCTAACATAAATTTTACATTGAATTATAAAATAAACGATTTAGATAGTAAGCTTCGTTTTGGCTCTTCTTTTTCTTACAAGACAAGAGATTTCACNACCAATAATTATTCTATAGGATTTTTAGGTTCTTCAACTACTCTAAATGGAGACCCTAATCAAATATTAAACCCAAGTAATGTTTGGACTCTAGCAGATCCTCAAGGTTCATATACGATTGGAAGTTTTCAAAGAACCAATCAATATGAAGCAAATAGTAACACATTGGCCCTTTATATTTCAAATGAATTTAAAATATCAAATTCTTTAAAATCAATCATTGGTTTTAGATATGAAAGCTATATTAATAATTACACCGGGGAGACCATAGATAAAGTAATTTATGATGACGACGAGTTTATTAATGTTGGAGATATATATCCATCAATAAATCTAATAAATTCACTAGATGATAATACCAATTTGAGATTTTCCTATTCAAAAACTACCGCAAGACCAAGTTTCAAAGAAATATCAGGAGCCCAAATATATGACCCAGTAACAGAAAGAACCTTTCTTGGTAATCCAGATCTTGTTCCAAGCTATATAGATAATATTGATATTCGATATGAAAGATTTGGAGAAGGAAATCAGGTTTTTGCAATTAGTGGTTTTTACAAAATTTTTGACAATCCAATAGAGATCGTTATTCCAAACTTTAATACTCCAAATACATTAAAAGCTGGTAATAATGATTCTGCAAAAGTTTATGGATTTGAAATAGAATACAGAAAAGATTTNATAAATAATGAGGTTAACCGACTTAATTTTAACACCAATGTGTCTATAATAAAATCCGAGCAAAAAATNAACGAAATTGAGTACCTCGGAAGAATTACAACAGAACCAGATCGAAATATTGATAACTCCAGACAGATGCAGGGACAATCTCCTTACCTAATTAATACAGGTATCACCTATAGAAGCTTTGATAAAAAGATTGAATTTGGTACTTTTTATAATGTACAGGGAAGAACACTTCAAGTTGTTGGTATTGGAAATATTCCAGATGTTTATACAGAACCATTTCATAGTTTAAAGCTTACCGCTTCAAAGTCATTTGGGCTGAATGATTCTCAAAACATAACATTGAAGGTTGATAATTTACTTGGTGATGTCAGAGAGAGTAGATATGATTACTTCGGTAACACTGATTTTTTGTTCTCAAGATTAAATCCTGGAAGATCATTTTCTTTAGGATATTCCATTAAATTTTAAATCAAAATGTTATATTGGAGAATTATTAAATATTCTTTAATCAGAGCAACTTTAAGATGGAAAACATCTACCTCTTTCTTCTAATCGTTCTTTTCATTTTAGCCATAGGAGACTTAATTGTTGGGGTTAGTAATGACGCTGTTAATTTTTTAAATCCAGCCATTGGATCTAAAGTAATTTCGTTTAAAAATATTATGATTTTTGCTAGNATTGGTATTGCCCTAGGAGCAGTGTCCTCAAGTGGAATGATGGAAGTAGCACGAAAAGGTATTTTTAACCCAAGTAGCTTTTATTTTGATGAAATAATATTCATTTTCATGGCCGTAATGATTACTGATATTTTACTCCTAGACTTTTTCAATTCCCTTGGTCTTCCGACTTCAACCACTGTTTCAATTGTCTTTGAGCTTCTTGGAGCTTCAGTTGTTATGGCACTTATTAAGATAAATAATTCAACTAAGGATTTCTCAGAATTGTCAAACTACATAAATAACGAAAAAGCTATTCAAATTGTATTAGGAATATTGTTATCTGTATTTATTGCATTCACAATTGGCGGATTAGTCCAATGGATTAGTAGATTTATATTAAGCTATAAGCTAGATAAACTAAAACCAGAAATAAATTCAATTTTTGGGGGTATTGCCATTGCCTCTATTTTTAACTTTATCCTTATAAAAGGTATCAAAGGTTCTCCATTTGCAGAAGTTAAGTTTGCATTACTAAACAATAGTGACGTTTCATCATTTATTGATGAAAACAACTTGATTGTATCTGTTCTTAATTTTATTATTTGGTATTTTTTTTCTTATGTTGTTATTCGATTTTTTAAAATTGATATCTATAAAATAATTATAGGTATAGGGACATTTGCCCTAGCTCTTGCTTTTGCTGGAAATGATTTAGTAAATTTTATAGGGGTTCCGGTTGCTGCTTTTCAATCGTATGAGGCATGGTCAAATTCAGGTCTTGCTGCTAGTGAATTTGAAATGGGATTTCTTTCAAATAAAGTTGCTGCTCCAACTTTTTTACTCCTTGGATCAGGAATTATAATGGTATTAACTTTATGGTTTTCTTCAAAAGCAAAAAGAGTAGTTAAAACCTCACTTGACTTATCAAGTCAGTATGAAACTAAAGAAAGATTTAAATCAAACGCTTTATCCAGATCACTTGTAAGCTTTGGAATATTTTTAAATAACATTGTAAGAAAAATTTTACCAAAATCAATCAAAAAATCTATCAAAAAATCTTTTAAAATTCCTAAAGACAGTAAGATATATGTTTCAATAATTAACAGACCTTCCTTTGATAAATTAAGAGCCAGTATTAATCTTGTAGTAGCTGCAGTTTTAATCAGTTTCGCCACCTCGTTTAAGCTCCCACTATCCACAACATACGTTACCTTTATGGTTACTATGGGTACCTCTCTCGCGGATCGTGCATGGGGAACCGATAGTGCAGTTTATAGGGTTTCTGGAGTTTTAAATGTAATATTGGGTTGGTTTTTTACAGCTATTGTTGCATTTACTGTGGGTGGGATAATTGTTTTTACCATCTTTCAAGGTGGCTTTTATGCACTTCTAATTATTTTATTATTTGTTTTAATTATTGTTGGNAAAAGTTATTACAACTCAACAAAGCAGTCGAAAATTATTTTTGAGGAAAATAAATTACTTGTAACTAATGCAAGCACCTATGAAGAAGTTATTATTCAGAGTGGTGCTAATATCGCTAGAGTTGCAAAAAGAATAAACAATATATTTGATATATTAATTGATGGACTAGCTAAAAATGAGGTTAAATTAATTAAAAAAGGATTAAANAATATTAATAAACTCGAGATCGAAGTAGACGAATTAAGGGAAAATATTTTCTTTTTTATTAAAAATTTAAAAAAGTCCAGCGTTTCTGCAAGTAAATTTTACATTAAACTTCTCGATGAAGTTGAAGACCTTACTAAGGATTTAAAAAATATACTTAATAAATCTTTCAACCACATAATTAACAATCACAAAAAATTAAAATTAAATCAGATTCGAAATTTATTATTGGTTCAAAATTTTGTTAACCAAAATCTGTTAAACAAAATAAATAAATCATTTAAAAAGAACTCAAATATTGAAGAGTTTGAAGAAATATTAATTTCTAAGGATAGGGTGATTGATATGATAAACAAAAAAATAGAAGATCAAATTATTGCCAGCAAAGATGAAGAAAGTAGANTGAGGAATTCAAAGCTTTATTTTAATGTACTTNTAAGAACAAAGGATATTGCTACAAGTAATTACAATATNGTAGAGCATTACTACAATGTTGTCAAAAAACTTAAAGAAGTAGTTATTTGATTTCTGAGCTTTCGACTATTTGGTTTGTCGACCACTCAATAGTTTTAATCAACTTGTTATCTTTAAAATCCGCTTCAATTAATTTGTTATCGTTCCAGAACAGCCATTTCCCTGTCTTTTTCCCNTTAACATAATTTCCTCTACTTTTCTTTGAACCATCCTTATTGAAGCTAATCCAATCGCCATGAAGTTTGTTGTTTTTTAAAAAGCCTGTCTGAAAAACGATTCCATTATCGTGAAACTTAGTTACTTTAGTTAACTCACCTTGCTTCTCATAAATAATTTTTTTATCGTTGTTAGCTTGGATNTTTAATGAACCAAGAAAAAAGAATAGAAAAATAATAATCCTCATAACCTATAATATTTAATACTAAATTAACAATTAATTTACAATTAAACAATTTTTGCTTAACATTAATTTAACATTGAGANCTTATGCTAGTTTTTTTGTCCAATAAAATANTGNGGGCAGGGGGTCCTTTAAGTGAGTTNAAAATGAGTATTAACAATAGTGAAGTATTTTGGGAATACTNCATACTTTGTCTGGATTAATAAATTATGCCTGTAAACTTGGGACCTATTTGGAAAATTTTTTTCAAAGTTATTACTCCTAGTTAATGAAAATCTCATTAAACAATCGAANATTTTATAGTATTTGTAATAAGAAAAATGTTAAAATTAACCCTCACAGCTTTCACATTCTTTCTTTTGCTTGAACTTCTGGGCTGCGTTCATACTATGTTGATAGTAAAGAGATTTGAGCCCAAGCTTCCATGCTGTAACATGAATTTTATTAATTTCCTTGGTACTGGTATCCGGATGAACAATAATATTAAGTGATTGCCCCTGGTCCAGGTAGTTTTGTCTATTCGCTGCTTGATAAATTATAACCATCTGATCAATCTCTGAATAAGTTTTAAATACTTCTTTTTCATTTTCAGACAAGAAATCAAGATGCTGAACAGAACCATCCCTGTCCCTGATATCTCTCCATACTTCTGGTGTATCCATTCCTTTTTCTTTCAAAAGATTAATAAGAAAAGGATTTTTAATTGTTGTTTTAATTTTAGCAATATCCTTTACATAAATATTTGACCATATTGGCTCTATTCCCTGAGATACCTGTCCAAGTATAAATGCGGATGATGTTGTTGGTGCTATTGCATTTAAAGTTGTGTTTCTTCTGCCATATCCTTTTAGAACTTTTGGTTCTCCAAACTTATTTGCTAGTTCTTCAGAGGCTTTATAAGAATTTTCTTTTAGTGTTTTAAATACCTCACTATTTAGATCGTATGCCTTCTGGCTATCAAAAGGGAGCATCTTAGACTGAAGCAATGAGTGCCATCCCAATGTGCCCATTCCCAAGGCTCTGTGTTCTTTCGCAAAATTATAGGCTCGTTCCATAAATAGAAATGTCTGTTGATCATCTCTATTGGACGAATTTTTATAGGATTCTAATTTTTCTAGGAACTCAGTGATTAGTGCATCCAAAAAATAAACCATAGTTTCAACAGCATCAGTATCCTTCCATTTATCATAATGCACTAAATTGATGCTTGATAAAACACAAACAAAAGACCAATCATGATTAGAGGGTAACATTATTTCCGTACACAAGTTACTCGCATAGATCGGCAAATTCTTGTCTTTGTATACATCAGCGGCACCGTTATTGGCATTATCTGTAAAGAAAATATATGGGTATCCCATTTCTCCACGACTCTGAATAACTTTAGCCCAAATTGTNCTCTTGTCAACATCGCCATCAATCATCTCTTGCATCCAATCATTTGTAACAGTAACTCCATGGGTTAACTCTTGAATAGGATTTCCCTCTGTTCCTATTTCTAAAAATTCCATGATATCTGGATGATCTACTGGTAAATAGGGAGAAAAACGACCTCTTCTTACTGAGCCTTGACTTACAACATCAACCATAGATTCGAATAACCTCATAACATGTACGGCTCCGGAGGCCTCACCGTTATTTTTAATTGCTGCTCCTCTATGCCTAATTTTACCAAAGTAACCTGAAGTTCCCCCACCTAATTTAGACATCATACCTACCTCAGATTGAGTGTATAAAATATTTCCTATGTCATCGTCAATGTGAGAACCAAAACAGCTAATTGGTAGGCCACGTTCTTTTCCAAAATTTGACCAAACTGGAGATGCCAATGAATAGAATCCCTCTGACATATAGTAGTAAAACTTATCAGCAAAACCAGGAATTTGCAATATATCTTCAGCTCTCTGGGCAATATTAGAGATGCGTTCCTCTGCACTTAACCCTTCTCCTAAATATCCTGCAGCTAAAAACTTTCTACTATTTTCATTTAACCACTCAAATGGTTTTTCAGAGGTAAGATTCATTCTTTGCATTGATTTTTCTCTAGCTTGAATTAAATCTTGATGAGGATTTTCTTGTTTCTGCTCAGTTTTTAATTTTTTCTGCATGCTCTAAAATAGGTCATCACTCGTTATACTTTGGGTTCTTTTACTATAATTTATTGATCGTTTTACAAAAAAATCTCCATGCTTAGTTCCTATTATTTCATCGTCAAACCATTCAGTTTTTGAAACTAAATTTTGATCGATCTCAAATACTTTATCAATCCCAATACTTTCAAGAGAATTATTAAATCTATTTTTTAAGAACTCATTAACTACTGACTTTGGTAAAAAGTCAAGTTCTCCGTTTTCAAAAATCCAATCCACAACATCCTTCTCTGCTTCAAAAGCCTCAATGCAAAGGTTTTGAATATTTTTATGGTAATCTGATGTGAACCACTCAGGGTTTTCTTTCTGAAGAATTTTTATTAAATCAATCCCAAAATCACCGTGAATTTGCTCTTCTTTTGAGGTTGCCTCTACCACATTAGAGATACCTTTAAGCATATTTTTATGTTTATTGAAAGCCATGATTATTAGAAATTGAGAAAATAAAGAAACATGCTCAATAAATAACGAAAAAAGAAGAATAGCCTCAGCATATTCTCTATTATCGTCACTTTTTGAATTTTTAAGTGCTGTTTCTAAGTACCGAACTCTTTTCATAATAGCTGGTTTCTTTTTAAGCTCTTTAAACTCAGAATTCAATCCTAGTATCTCTAATAAATGAGAATAGGCATCTGCATGACGAACTTCACTTTCTGCGAATGTAGATCCTACAGAGCCAATTTCTGGTTTAGGAATTCTTTGATAAAGATCTCCCCAAAAAGATTTTACAGCTACTTCAATCTGAGAAATAGCCAGCATGGTGTTTTTGATAGCACTTCTTTCAGGATCTGACAATCGAGATTTAAAGTCTTGGATGTCACTTGTAAAATTAAATTCAGAATGAATCCAATAAGAGTGTCTAATAGCAGGAACATATTCGTAAAGCTGAGGATACTCATATGGTTTCAGATTAATTCGTTTTTCAAAAAGATCAGATTCTCTTCTTTGGCTTCTTTTGTTTCGATATAAAATATATGCTTTAGCAACTTCCGGGAATTTACTTTCCATTAGTTGTGTCTCCACAATATCTTGAACCTCCTCTATTGTAGGAACATATTCTTGGTGCTGATTTTTACGATCTAGGAGTTTTTGATAGACTGATAAAGCGACATCCTCTGCATTTTGTTCAGTACCTACTTCAACTGCAACCATTGCTTTTTGTATGGCACCAGTGATTTTATTTAAATGAAAAGGACTGGTAGTAAAATCTCTCTTTATTATATTTTCTATCTCCATAAAATTTAAAAATTAGCTCTAAAAGATGTTTTGTCAATTAAACCAGAATTTTTTTTGGTTTAATTGCTGTAATTATTTTTATTTTTTTAATTGTTATTTAAAATTTGATAACAACAAAGATTTAAAATTGTTAGTACAATTGAAAGGGGTACTTTTCCACAAACGGGATGAGTTTTTAACAAAAAATTGATTTTTCTTCATTTGAATCAAAATTAATAATGGTAAAAGTATCTGATTATCAACTATTTATAAACTCATTCCTTTGTTAAGCCCCGTCGTTACTGAATCTTCTTATTTTTCCAATCTTTTGCAAATAGAGATAATTTTTTAAACCATTTTTTTCCAAATTTTCTAACTAGAGCATTTTTAACGAATTTATAAACTGGAACTTTCAACTCAGCACCCAAAGAACATGCTGAATCGCAAACAGACCATTCATGATAATTTACTGCCGTAAATGTTGGGTACTTATNGACTCTTATTGGATATAAATGACAGGAGATTGGTTTGTTCCATTTGATTGCTCCATTATTATATGCCTTTTCTATACCACATTGAGCAACACCACCTTTATCAAAAACAGTATATGCACATTCCTTATTCTCAATTAAAGGTGTCTCCAAGTCCCCATCAAATCCTATGACATAATTTCCTTGTTCCTTTATTGCCATTCTTCCCTTTTTTGACAAAAAGGGAGAAATCTTATTGTAAAGTTTTTCTAAAATTTTTGTTTCCNCTTTCTCAAGNGGAGCACCAGCGGAACCAGAGACACAGCACTGACCTTTACATTTAGATATATTACAAACAAATTCCTCTGAAATTATTTCTTCAGAAATTAAAGTATCATCAATTTGAAACATAAATTTAGTTATTAATAAACCCTCAATATAGAATTAAGTTCAGTACTTTTGATGGAATTTATTAAAAATCTATAAAAATAAATCTAGTTAGTCTTAAAGTTAAAATATGAAAAAAAGTCTTTTTGTTTTAATGTCAATTTCATTAACAATGTTTCTAATCAATGCATATAATATTCAATGGAACAAATCATTAAACAGTGATGAAAATTTGATTGCTTTAATTGGAATGGTTGCCTCTAGTTGTGCNTTTTTATTACTGCTGATTCTGAAAATATCAATTAAAATTTCTAGGGAGAAAAAAATTAGGAACTAAACTAAATTGGTAAGTGTTCTGTTTGAACTCCGGCTTTTTTTAAAAACTCAATTCCAGAAGTATCTTTATATTCAATTGAGTATACAACTCGAATAATTCCTGATTGATGAATAAGCTTACTACAATCTCTACAAGGTGACAAAGTCACATAAAGTGTGGCTCCTTTGCATGACTGGGTAGAAGATGCAACTTTTAAAATTGCATTAGCCTCGGCATGAAGGACATACCATTTGGTATAATTTTCATCGTCCTCACAAATATTTTCAAATCCAGTAGGAGTTCCATTATAACCATCAGAAATAATCATTCTATCTTTAACTATGAGTGCTCCAACCTGTTTTCTTTTACAATACGACAACTGACCCCACCGTTTGGCCATTTCTAAATATGCATAATCATATTTTTTTTGTTTGTTCTCACTCATGGCTGACTAAACTACAAAATATTAAACTAATATTTTTATTGACTTTTATATGACTTACAATTAAAACTTTCTTTCTTTTTTTATTGCCTCATAGGCTTCTTGAACTTGTCTAAACTTTTCCTCAGCTCCCTTTAAAAGTGATTTTTCTTTGGATCTTATTCTGTCAGGATGGTATTTTTTTACCATATCTCGATATGCCTTTTTAATCTCATCAACCGATGCAGCTTTATCAACTTCTAATATTTTATATGAACTGTCTGTACTTTTGATAAACATTGCTTTTATACTTTCTATATCTGCNTAGTTTATTTTTAAGTTTTTTGCAATATCATCAATCTTGTCAATTTCAACTTTATCAATACTCCCATCTGAATTAGCTATCCCATATAAAAAATGAAGTACTTGTAGTCTAAGGGCATATTGGGTATTTTCAACAAAATAGTTTGTTACTTCATATATGGATTGACTTTGATTTTTAATTTTGGTATTAAAAATTTTAAAAGCCTGATCAGCNCTGCTTTTTCCAAAATGGGTTATAAAAAAATTNCTGACATAACTTAATTCATTTTTATCTACCTTTCCATCAGCTTTAATAACAATTGAGGCTAGTGTCAATAAATTNAGTTCTATTTTATCTTGATTGATATTATTAGTTCTTGAGTNTATGAATCTTTTTTCAATTATTTGTCCTAAAAAAAATCCAATTATAGCTCCAGGAAAACGATAATANCTNTATCCAATAAAAGCTGCAATCCACTTAANCATAATCAATAATTTATGTTGCAAATATAANACTGAACTTATNAGTATGTTTATTATCTTTGATAAAAAAAAGATGTATCCAGAAGAAATTTATTCTCCCATGAAAGCNGAATTAACCGATTTAGGCTTTCAGGATCTTTTGACTTCAGATGATGTTAATAATGTACTCAAAAAAAAGGGTACTACGCTAATTGTCGTCAATTCAGTATGTGGCTGTGCCGCCGCTAATGCAAGGCCAGCTGTAAAAATGTCATTATCTAACTCCATAACTCCCGATAATTTGGCTACAGTTTTTGCTGGTGTAGATAGGGAAGCAACCGATACAGCAAGATCTAATATGGTTCCTTTCCCCCCATCATCGCCAAGTATCGCTTTATTTAAAGATGGAGAATTAATACACATGATTGAAAGACACCACATTGAGGGAAGAAGTGCTGAAATGATTGCTGATAATTTAATCTCTGCGTTTAACGAAAACTGTTAAAAAAATTTATTTTGTTTTATTTTTTGGTAACTCAATCGTAAAAGTCGTTCCTATTTTATTTTCCGATTTATATGAAATTCTACCTTTATGAATTTCAATAATTTTTTTTACAATCCCCAATCCTAATCCCATACCTTTTGTTTTAGTCGTAAACATAGGTTCAAAAATTTTATTTTTTAAATTAGGGTCAACTCCACTTCCATTATCACTGACCAGAATTGATATTTTATCGAGGTCGTTTTTCAAGTTAATATTTATTTTTGCCTTCTTATTTGAATTAACTGATTGCAAACCATTTTGAATTAAATTTGTCATAACACGAATCCATTGCGTCCTATCTAATGAATATATTACTTTATCTGCATTAGAATTGAAAATAATATTTTCATATTCAAAAATTTCTGTAGCCCTTCGCGTTACTTCAACAATATTACAAGGTNTTAATTTAGCCTTTGGTAAAGTTGCAAAATCTGAAAATGCAGTTGCAACATTACTCATAACATCAATTTGTTCAATTAATAAGTTTGAAAACTCATCAACATTAATTTTATTAATTTCATTTGATGACTTTTCATAACGTCTTTGAAAATTTTGAATTGATAATCTCATCGGAGTTAATGGATTCTTAATTTCATGTGCTACTTGTTTAGCCATTTCTTGCCANGCCTGTTCTCTNTCAGTTTTAGCAAGCTTTTCAGCNCTTTTTTCTAAATCATCAATCATTTTATTATATGATTTAACTAAACTATCAATTTCTCTTGAGGGATTACTTAAATGTATTTTTTCGTTCTTTTTTAATAATCCAGTTGAATTAATTTGTAACCTCAAAGTTTCCAGAGATCTTGTAACATATTTTGAAATAAAATATGCTATTCCAATAGCAATGACCATCATCAAGAGATAAATTTGATATAAACTTTGTAAAAAAGTATTTAACTCATTTTCGGAAAAAGAAACGTCCTCAAAATAAGGAAAAAATAAAATCGCATATGGATCTCCAGAAGAGTCGGCAAGGTAGCTGTAAGATGACTGAAATCTTCCAATTTCATCAATATTATTTTCGATATATCTTTTAGAAGGATTTGAACCAATTAAATCAATAATTCTTTTTTCAATTTTATAGTTATTTGCAATAATTTTTAACGGTAAAAAATTAGTGTATAATGGATTGCCATTTAAATCAAAAATTGAATAATCGACATTTAAAATTGATCTTACAGACTCAAAGTCATTAGCGTGAGTTCTCCAGTCATTTAGAATAATTGGATACAGCTTATTTCTTTTAACCAGATAATTTATCTGAGAAAAAAGTTGTTTTTCCTTTCTTTCCATCCTGAACTGATTATAAGACTCAGATTCAGAATCATACTGAAAATAAGTTGCAACAAGTATCATTATGCAGGCAGTAAAAACCAATATAACCATGGCTAAAAAAAGCCTGGTTCTCAGTGATATTTTACCTTCAATAAGTGGCATTATATTTATTTTTTATTATTTAATTTTTTGTATAATCTAATTCCTAATATCAAGATAAAAATTAAACCAATTAACCCAAATAATCCAAAAATCCAACTAAAAGTATTTTTTATTGATACTAGAAAAGCTATCGAAAAAAGAATTATTGTTGCTCCTTCATTCCAAAATCTCATAAAAGTTGAAGAATATTTATATTCACCATTTTTAAATTCAATATACATTGAATGGGTTTTTAAATGATAAATTATAAGTAAAGTAGCAAAAACCAACTTAATTAACATCCATTGTTGCATTAGCCAGGATGGTACAAGATATATAAGTATTATAGCAAAAAAAATAGCTAAAATAGCCGAAGGCCAGGTGATTATATACCATAACCTTTTAGACATTAAATTTAGCTGAGTAGTTAAAATTTTTTTTTCTAGATCAGGTTTTTTTTGAGCATCAAGTATATATATGAACAACCTTGGTATATAAAACAAACCTGCAAACCATGTGATTATAAAAATCAAATGTAAAGCTTTAATATAATTGTAATATTCAATCAAATAATCAATCTATTTTAAGGTAATCTAATTTTAATTCAGTAAACTCATCATTAAATTTTTTTAAGTCTTGGTCAATCAAATTATTGAATTTTTTTAACTGTTCATCAACCTTATTAGTTAGTTCAGCCCTCACCTCTTCATCTTGATTGGTTGGGGGAAAATCATCATAAGTTACTAAGCTGTTAAGATGTCCCAATTTATTAGTTAGCTTAATTGGGAAATTGAGTGGGTCCTGACTGCTTTGATTTTGAGTTTGATACAAAGTCTTTTCTATTTTTAAAAGTTGATTTCTTAATTTTTTTGATTGCGAAATCAATTGATTTGATCCCTCATAATTTTCCTCAAACTCAATCAAGGTCTTATTTATTTTTCTAATCTTTTTAATCGCTTTATGTGCTTTATCAACCAGTTTATTGATTGAATTTACAAAAGAAACTTGCATTTGAATACCGTTAACTTCTGCTTCAGAATTGGGATTTATCAATATATCAAACGTCTTGGATTTTTTAACCCTATTTTTAGTTAATTCTACTTTGTATTTTCCCGGCGATGCTTTGGCTCCAGAAAATGATACTGACCAAAAAATCATTCCATCAAGTATTTCAGCTCCTTCATATTTAGTATCCCAAACAAATTTATTACTCCCCTTCTTTGGTTTTAAATTATTTTTAGAATCAAAATTGCTGAATGTTTTAATAATTTTACCATTCAAATCGGAAAAACTTATAGATACAGAATCTTTTTTAGAATCGTAAGTTTTTAAATTATAATAAACTATAACTCCATTTTCAAGATTTGTTCCCGCAATCTTACTTTTCTTCCCTCCAGAACCAGATAATCTATAGGAATCTTTTGGCTTGAATAAATTTATTTCATCATTAATTATTTCAGGATTTAATTGATGTAAAACTGTTAGATCATCTAAAACCCAAATACCTCTTCCTTGGGTAGCAACAATTAAGCTGTTATCTTTAATTTTTATATCTGTAATAGGAACTTGAGGTAAATTTTTTTGAAATGAATTCCACGACTCACCATCATCATATGAAATATAAATTCCATATTCTGTCCCCGCATACAAAAGTCCTTCTTTAATCGGATCAGCCCTTAAAACTCTTGTGAAGTGTTCATTTGGAATTCCATTTATAATTTTCTTCCATGTTTTTCCGTAGTCTACTGTTTTATATAAATACGGATTAAAGTCTCCTGTTTTATATGTTGTTCCGGCTAGATATACTTTTCCAGAATTAAATGGTGTAGTTTCAATACTGTTATACATTAAAAATTTTGGTGCTTGGGTTGGAGTTACATTTTCCCATGAATCTCCCATACTCTTTGTAAAATGAACTAATCCATCATCACTAGCAACCCATAATTCCCCATCATTTATTTTTGACTCGCTTGCTGCAAAAAGAGTACTATAATATTCTACTCCTGTATTGTCTTGAGTAATTGGTCCTCCAGAAGATTTCAACTTTTTAGGATCATTTCTTGTAAGATCTGGGCTTATTATTTGCCAACTCTGTCCTTCATTTTCAGAAACATGTACATGATTTGATAAGGTGTATAATTTTTTTGAATTGTGTTTACTAAAAAAAATAGGGAAATTCCACTGAAAACGATATTTCATTCCCTCTGCTCCGTATCCCATTGGATTGTCGGGCCATACATTTATTCCTCTTATAGTTGATTTTTCATGATTAATTCTAGTCAAAAAACCACCATAACTTCCTCCGTAAACGATGTCATTATTATTTGGATCAATTGCTATGTGAGCAGATTCACCACCTGCTGTTGCCTCCCAATTATCCTCAGAAATATAACTGCCATATGATCTGTATTGAACTCTAATTGTCGTGTTATCTTGTTGGGCCGCATAAATTCTATAAGGAAATGCATTATCAGTAGTTACTCTGTAAAACTGTGCTGTTGGTTGGTTATAATAGGTGCTCCAATTTAAACCTCCGTCATTACTTATCTGAGCACCCCCATCATCACCAATTATCATTCTTTTATTATTTTCTGGTGCAATCCATAAATCATGGTGGTCTCCATGAGGTGCATTATAGCTTTTAAATGTTTTTCCCCCATCTACTGACTTATGATAAGAAACATTCATTACATATAAAATATCCTGATCTTTTGTATCAGCATAAATTTTTGAATAATACCATGCTCTTTGCCTTAGAGCTCGATCAGAATTTACATATTCCCATGTGTTTCCTCCATCATCAGATCTGTATACTCCCCCTTCATTTTTATTTTCTACTATTGCAAAAATTCTATCACTATTAACTGGGGATACTGTAATTCCAATTATACCTAATATCCCCTTAGCAAAACCTTTATTATCAGATATTTTAACCCAAGTATCTCCACTATCAATACTTTTCCACAGAGATGAACCCTTTCCTCCACTGCTGAGACTATATGGAGTTCTCTTCACATTCCAGGTTGAGGCATAAAGAATTCTTGAGTTATTTGGATCTATTTGAAGTTCAACAGCTCCAGCCTGACTATTAACAAATAGAACCCTTTTCCAAGTCTTTCCTCCGTTAGTTGATTTATAAACTCCTCTTTCGCTTGTTGGTTTGTAAATATTTCCCAAAACTGCAGCATAAACAATATCGGGATTTTGTGAGTCAATCATTATTCTAGGAATATGTCTTGATTTAGGAAGACCAGAAAAATTCCATGTTTTCCCCGAGTCTATCGACTTCCATATTCCGTTTCCAGAGGAAACATTTCCTCTAACAGTGACTTCTCCTCCACCCACGTATATGACATTTGAATCACTTGGTGCAACTGCAATAGAACCAATACTTCCCCCAAAGAACCCGTCAGATATATTTTCATAAGTCTTACCAGCATCAATAGTTTTCCATACTCCTCCTCCAGTTGCTCCAAAATAATATAAGTTAGGTTTGTCTTTTACACCAGTAACTGCTGCAGATCTGCCTCCTCTAAAAGGGCCAATTTCTCTGTATTTCAGACTTTCGTGAACTTCTGGTTTGTAATTAAATAATTTGGAATTTCTTTTTTTTCTTTGAGCAAAAACATTAGTTGCAAAAAAAATTAATGAAAGATTAACAAAAACCCTTACAAAATTATTATTAAAATTTTTCATTTACGATTGTTTGGTTATAACAAATTACAAAACAAATTTTTATATCTAACAGTGAAGTTTAAAATAGGTTAAACAATAATTTTTTTTATTCCCCTATGTAGAAAAATTCCAGTGACAATAGTAGCAATTAATTCTGCTAAAGGAAAAGATAACCATACTCCAAAAACTCCCATTTTATTAGACAAAATAAATAACAAAGGAACAAAGAAAAAACCTTGTCTAGTTAAAGTTAAAAGTAAAGCAGGCATTGCTTTACCTATAGCTTGAAAATATGCAGCACCAATTAGTTGAATTCCAATGATTGGGGTTGCAGCAAAAACCCACCTCATAGCAGAAGGAGTGTCATTTAATATTTTATTCTCATCGCTAAACACTGAGACAATATCCTCTGAAAAATAAAAAATTAAGGTAAATACAGTAGTGGCGAAAAACGATGAAAGAATAACAGCTTTGATAACGACATCGTAAACTCTCTTGTAGTTTTTTGATCCATAGTTAAATGCAACTATAGGAATAAATCCTTGAGTTATTCCAATTACAGGAAAAAGGGCAAACATCAGCATTCTACTAATAATTGCATATATGGCAACTGTTGATTCGCCACCAGAGCCGAATAAAATATTATTTACTAAAAGAAAAACAATACTAACCATTGCTTGTCTTGCAAGTGTAACCGATCCCAAGGCTGATATTTCTCTAACCAATAATGAAGATAAATTCAAATCATTAAACCCTATCTTTAATTCTGATTTATTAGATAAAAAAAAATATCCTATGAAAATAGCAGTAACTATATATGATATTGTAGTTGCCCATGCTGCTCCAAGCATTCCCATATCAAAATGATAAATCAGAATATAATCTAAAAGTAGATTAGTTACAGACGGAATCATCATTGCATACATTGCGAACTCGGGTTTTCCTTCAGCTCTCATTGTATTATTTCCCATCATACAAAAACCAAGAACAGGGACGCCATATAAAACAATTACATAATATGTTTTAGCAAGCTCATATAAATCGCCTTTACCCCCAAAAACAGGAATTAGAAATTCTAAAAAAACTAGGCCTAAAAAAGATAAAGTTAATGTAACACAAAATGTCAATGTTATCTGGTTTCCAAAAGTATGTTTTGCTTTCTTAATATTTTTTTCTCCCAAGGCTCTCGAAATTATCGATCCTCCTCCGATTCCAATAGCCATACCAATAGCTGCAATGAAAAAAGAAACTGGTAAAACAACATTAATGGCAGCAATTGCATTTGAGCCAATCCATTGACCAACAAAAATTGTATCAATAAGAATATTTAAAGACATTACAAGGATTCCAATTGAAGCTGGTAACCCCTGGCGAATCAATAAACTAAAAATAGAATCAACTCCTAGTCTTTGAGAAGAATTTTTATCCATATTTCTTCTCAACTGATTCTATTGCCCATTCATCTATCCATCTACTGAGAACTTTAACCCAGTCTTCTCGATCATTAATACACGGAATTACATGAAGCTTTTTTCCACCTTTTTCCACAAAATCCTCAGCAGCTTCCATTCCAATTTCTTCCAAAGTCTCTAAGCAATCTGATATAAAAGCTGGAGTTACGATAGCAATTTCTTTAAATCCCTTTTTTGCAAAGGATGAAACCGTTTTATCAGTATATGGTTTTAACCAAGTTCCTAAAATTGAGACTCTTGATTGAAAAGTAGTTGAATAAGAACCTTTTTTCAATTCCAAATATTTAGCAACCTCAAGCGTAGTATTTTCGCATTGGTGTTTGTAACAATACTTATGGGCCGAAGATTCCTTAAAACAGCAAATACCATCCATTTTACAATGAGATTTTGTTATATCCGATTTTCTGATATGTCTTTCTGGAACTCCGTGATACGAAAAGATAATATGTTCCCATTTCTTGCCTTTTAAATTATCTTGTATGGAGTCTGATAATACTCGAATATAGTCAGGGTGGTTATAAAATGATGGGAGCGAAGTAAAGGTCATTTGAGGAAAAAATTCGTTTTTTATTTTTTCAGCTAAAACCAAAATAGTTTCAGTTGTAGCCATCGCAAACTGAGGATAAAGAGGGATGATTAAAACCTCTGTTATCCCGTAATCATTTAATTTATTTAGCCCCTCTTTGATAGAAGGTTTTCCATAACGCATAGCAATTTCAACTGGTATGGATACATTTTTTCTCACTTTACTCATTAATAATTTTGTAAGGACTATTAATGGTGACCCTTGTTTCCACCAAATTTTTTTATATGCTTCAGCTGATTTTTTTGGTCTAGTATTCAAAATAATTCCCTTAACCAAAAAGGTTCGAAACCATTTAGGAAGGTCAATCACTCGTTCATCCATTAAAAATTGATCTAAATATTTTTTTACATCATCTTTATTTGGGCTATCAGGAGAACCCAAATTAACTAAAAGTACACCCTTCATCATTTATTTTTTACGAAGATACTGACATTAAATATTTTTTTGGCGTAGTACCATATTTCTTTTTAAAAGCAACAAT
>PAHL01000019.1 GCA_002711185.1 Flavobacteriaceae bacterium | reverse complement strand
TTTAACAAAGAAAATGAATTTAGATATATTGGAGATAAGTTAGGATATACTCAGGGTATGGGTCTTTCTTATAATGTAGACTTTGATAGTTTCAAGGAACTGATAAATAAAATAATTATCGACTCAAACTAAATATTTTATTTGTAAAATGAAGTTTTTCTAAGAAATATAGAATAGTTACATTTGAAACTTGTTCATAAACTAATGAGGAAAATAAAAAAAATTGGAGTTTTAACTTCTGGGGGAGATGCACCAGGAATGAATGCTGCCGTTAGATCTGTTGTAAGATCTAGTGTATATAATAGGTTGGAATGTTATGGTATATATAAAGGTTATCAGGGATTAATTGATGGTCTAATTAAGAAACTAGACGCTAGAAGTGTAAATAATATTATTAATAAAGGAGGAACAATCCTAAAAACTGCAAGATGTAAGGACTTTTTTGATAAAAGTGGAAGAGAGAAAGCATATAAGAACCTAAAGTCTTATGAAATTGATTCTCTAGTTGTTATAGGTGGAGATGGATCATTCACGGGAGCCATGATATTTAACAAGGAGTATGATATCCCTGTAATTGGAATACCAGGAACAATAGATAATGATATTTTTGGAACAAGTTATACTATTGGTTATGATACTGCCTTGAATACTGTGGTTGATTCAATAGATAAAATAAGAGATACAGCTATTTCTCATAATAGATTATTTTTTGTCGAGGTAATGGGAAGAGATGCTGGTCATATTGCTTTAAATGCTGGAATAGGTGCTGGTGCTGAAGAAATATTAATACCAGAAGAAAATATGGGATTAGACAGATTACTCGAATCACTAAAAAATAGTCAAAAATCTGGAAAATCATCCAGTATTGTAGTTATTGCAGAGGGAGATAAGACTGGAAAAAATGTTTTTGAAATAGCTTCATATGTTGAAAACAATATGCCAGAATATGAAGTCAGAGTTTCCGTGCTAGGTCACATGCAAAGGGGTGGGGCTCCATCNTGTTTTGATAGAGTTTTAGCTTCAAGGATGGGNGTGAGTGCTGTTGAAAGTCTTCTTAATCAAAAAAACAATGTTATGGTTGGAATCGAAAATGATAAAATCATTCTATCACCACTAGANCNGGCNGTNAANGGNCAANCAGAAGTNAATAAAAATTTAATAAGAGTTTCAGAAATTTTATCAATATAATTTAAAACATATTATGTCACTAAAAATAGGAATTAATGGTTTTGGTCGAATTGGAAGAATGGTTTTTAGATTAGCTGTTCAACAAGATGACCTAGAAATAGTTGGAGTAAATGATTTATTGGATATTAAACATCTAGCGTACTTATTAAAGTATGATTCTGTTCATGGAAATTTTAATGGAAGCATATCTGTTGAATCAGATCATTTAATTGTAAACGGAAAAAAAATAAAAATTACTGCAGAAAGAGATCCTAGTAAAATAAATTGGGGAGAAATGAATATTGATGTTGTTGCAGAATGCACAGGAATATTTACCTCAATTGAAAAAGCTAATCTACACATTGAGGGTGGAGCCAAAAAAGTTGTTATATCTGCTCCATCCCCAGACGCTCCAATGTTTGTAATGGGGGTAAACCATAAAAATATCAAACAAGATCACAAGATTGTTTCAAATGCATCATGCACAACAAATTGCCTGGCTCCAATCGCTAAAGTTTTAAACGATAGGTACAAAATTAGTGAAGGATTAATGACCACTGTTCATGCTGCAACCGCTACTCAGTTTGTTGTAGATGGCCCCTCTAAAAAAGATTTTAGAGCTGGAAGAAGTTCTTTGGTTAACATTATTCCTGCTTCAACTGGAGCGGCAAAAGCAGTTACAAAGGTTATTCCTGAATTAGAAGGTAAATTAACAGGAATGGCATTTAGGGTTCCAACAGCTAATGTCTCCGTTGTAGATTTAACTGTTAAACTTGAAAAAGAAACATCTTATGAGCAAATAAAACAATCTATGTTAGATGCCTCAAAAAATGAATTAAATGGTATTTTAGGTTATACAGACGAGTTAGTTGCTTCACAAGATTTTATTGGTGATTCTCGAACGTCTATTTTCGACTCATTAGCTGGTATGGAGTTAAATAAAAGCTTTTTCAAAATTATTTCCTGGTATGATAATGAATGTGGTTATTCAAGTAAATTAATTGATTTAGCTAGACATATTAACCAAATTTAAGTTTATGATTTTAGTTGTTGATAGCGGCTCAACAAAAACTGATTGGATTGCAATTGATGAAAAAGGATCTGTACTTTTTTCTACCCAAACACTTGGTTTGAATCCACAAGTTCTTTCCTCAGCAATATTAAATGAAAGGATCATAAATAACTATGATTTATTTCAAAATAGAGAAAAAGTTTCTAAATTATTTTTCTATGGTGCAGGCTGTGGTGTGTCTTCTTCAATGAATAGAATAAAAAAGATTTTCATGGAAATTTTTGAAAATGCTTTACTAAATATAAAAGAAGACACCTATGCTGCTGTATATTCTGTTTCAAAGATTAAATGTCCTTCGATTGTTTGTATTTTAGGAACGGGTTCAAACTGCACTTATTTTGATGGTTTAAATATTGAGCAAAGAGTTGTTTCTCTTGGTTATATATTAATGGATGAGGCGAGTGGTAATTTTTATGGTAAACAATTGTTAAGAAGTTATTACTTTAATGAAATGCCTAAAAATTATGCTAAAGAGTTTGAAAAAGAATTCAAATTAGATCCAGATACTATTAAGGAAAGTATTTACAGAAAAGAAAATCCAAATACCTATTTGGCTACTTTTGCAAAATTTATGATTGACAGAAAAGATCATCCTTTAATGAAAGAAATAATAGTCAAAGGTTTAAAAAGATTTATTGAACATCAAATTCTACAATTTGATGATTGTAAAAACGTTCCAATACATTTTGTAGGTTCAATCGCTTTTTATTTAAAAGATGAAATAAAGGAAACACTTGATAATTATGGCTTATCAATAGGAAATATTATTAAAAGACCAATTGATGGTCTTTTAAAGTACCATATATCACTATTAACCGTTTAATATTTTGATTCAATTACCTTTATGAGCAATCATACTAATTTCAACTCTTGCATTTTTGGGTAATGTTTTAACTGCAACAGTCTCTCTCGCTGGTTCGTCACCATCTCTAAAATACTTACCATACTCTTCATTAATAATTTCAAAATTATCCATGTTATCAATAAAAATTGAAGTTTTAACTACGTCATCGAAGTTCATATCTGCCTCCTTCAAAATAGCATTTAAATTTTCCATCACTTGTTTGGTTTCTTCCCTAAGATTATTTTGAATCAATTCCATTGAATTAGTCATTGGAATTTGTCCTGAAACAAACAACATTTTATTAATTTTTATTGCCTGGTTATAGGGTCCAATTGGAGCGGGTGCTTTATCTGTAGTAATAATTTGTTTTTTCATAATTTTTAATTTAGTCTTCTATCAGGTTCTCTATTTTTTTCGTACTTAATATCTCTCAAAAGAGATGATTTTATTCCAATGAAAAAATTCCAAGATGCACGATTTGAAAATGGAACCCAATTAAAATTCATCACCCAACTTCTTAAATCTCTATCGAAACCAAATGTAGTATATGTAAATCCCTTTCTCTTGAAATCATAGCCTGAGGACACATTTATTCTCCATTTAGGTGTTAACTCTACGTTAGAACTAAACATCAAAGAGTTATTTGAGATATCTTTTTGATTTTGATTATTAGAGTAAGTTAAAGAGTGTGCTAATTTTAAATCCCATGGGATTTTACTTTGATAGAAAGGATACTTACTAGCTTCTTTATCATTATTTTCATATAAGCTATTATCTCTGTAATTCACTGCTCTTCCAAACAATCCATCATCTCTTCCTCCACTTGATGCGGTTTCGGTATCATTTTCTTCTTTATCGATGGTGTTATTCTTCTTCTTTTTTTCAAACATTTTGCTTGAAAGAGTATAGTTCATATTCATATTTGCACTTGACATTCTAAAAAAACCTCCTCCTTCTTTGATATTAAACTCATTTATTCTTCGATTATTTTCATCTAAGGCATAAGGGTCAAAAGTTGCACCCAAATTTATTGAAAGTTTATTATTTAGAGCATTTATTCCAGTAGACATTCGAACTGGAGCCCATTTAAATTGTTCAGCTTGAATATTATAACTTGTACTTATAGTTAATTGATTTAATAATTTAATCTTTTTAGGTTCTAACTTAGTTGTGTCTTTGTCTTTTACTTTTGCTTCGAAACTATTATTTATATTTATTCCAATACTACTTCCAGAGCTTCTTCCCGGCGCCCCAAATAACCCACCCTCAAATCTGGTATAAGATCCAGTATTCCCATCTGCATCTATTATGTAAGTATCATAGTATTCTTTTTCAAAACTAGGAGAATAACCATATGAAATTGCAGGTCTTATTGTATGACGAATTGATTGAATTTTTTTATCATCTCCAAAGTTAAATGTCCCATAGATTGTTGTACCNAGACTTGCATTAAAATTATATGTTCTAAAAGCATCAAATTTTCTTATGGTATCCTTTGCTGCAACTTGAATTGAATCATTATAATCTCTATATCTTATTGTTTGGGGAGTCCATACTTCCCTGTAACTCGATCCAACACTCATACTTAAATGTTTAAGTATCTTGAAGTTTGTACTTATTGGAATATCATGGACCATTCCCGATCTTGCCTCTCTAAACATCTCTGCTTTAAATAAATTTTCTTCAGTAGTAATTATTCTATTTTCTAACCTTGAGGTGTATTGAAAATTNATATTTTGAAATATTCCTTTTTTACTTCCTTCTTTTGGAGCAAAAGGAAATACTCTTTCCATATTTGTTTGAAGTGTGGGAAGAGTTAAATTAACACTTTTAGTTTGAGAATTTTGGGACATTGCAGATGTTAATGANANATTNACTCTAGGTGAGCCAGGAAATGTTTTTGAGTAAGATATAGATGAAGCTAAAGTGTTATTTAAAAAGTTGGGATTGTTTAGCTGATTAACAGATTGTTGATAGTAATCGCTACTNCCGAAATTCACAGATGCAGAAAAAGTTGAGTATGGACTTGCTTTAGTATCTTTAGAATGATTCCATCTAAAATTAAAAACAGTTGATTTAGAATAACCTGACAAACCTCTTTCACCTGAAACTAAGTTTTCATATCTAAAGCTTAGACCACCATTGTAATTATATTTTTTTCTATACTGAGTATCTCCTCTAAAACCATAGCTTCCATTAGTATAGTAATCAGCCAGAAGGGCAAAATTAAAGTACTCCGATAAGTTAAAATAATAACCTCCATTTTGAATTGCATAGCCCCTATTATTATTTTCACCGATTGACGGAAAAATAAATCCAGACTCTAAGTTTTGACTTGTGGGAAAATATGCAAATGGAAGCATAAGAGGGGTAGGTACATCAGCTATGTACATGTTTGTAAAACCAGTAACAATTTTACCTCCTGGTATTAATTTACCCTTTCTTACTCTAAAATAATAGTCAGAATCTTTAAGCTCCCCATCCGTTGTTACCTTGGCATCCTTTAGGTAATAAACAGAATCATTTTCTTTTTTGGTATATCCTGCATATACATTCATTCCACCTTGATCACTTTTTGAATTCCAAATGAGAGCTTTTTGAGTATCAAAATTATACCTAATTGAATCAGGATTTATTTCATTATTTCCTTGTTTGAAATATGGGTATTGAACTAGTGTTCCACTTGTGTCTTTTATTCTTCCAGCATAAACTTCTTTCTCTTTATAATCAAGAACAATTAAACCAGATTTTAGAGTTATATCACCATAATATAATTCAGCTTCATCATAAAGGTATAGTTTGTTTTCTTTTCTGTTAATTCTTACATAATCTTTGGCATTGTATTTAACTATATTTAAAAGAAGTGGTTCTTTTGGATCTAAATTCAAACTATCAGAAATTATTTCAGTTTTTTTTGAAATATTTTTTTGATTCAACGAGTCAACTTGTCCAAGGAGAAAGTGGCTCCAAAAACATATGAACAATGATAATGTATAACTTAACTTTGAACGCAAGATTAAACCTCTTAAATTTGTAATGAAGCTCTTTTTTATGCCAAAATTAAGGATTATTTGGAGTTCTATTCATAAATTAAAGTTAATCAAATGAAATTCACAAGATTAAATTTAATTATACTATTAATATATCCTTTAATTTATAATCAATTACAATCACAAAATCTAAATGATGATAAATTTGTGGTCGTATTGGATGCTGGTCACGGAGGTAAGGATCCCGGAAATACAGGTAATGGATATTATGAAAAAAATATTGCTTTAAATATTGCTTTAGCAATTGGTAAGAAATTAGAATTAAATAAAGATATAAGAACAATTTTCACCAGAAAAACAGATGTTTTTGTAGATCTATTTCAAAGAGCTAATATTGCAAATTCTGCTAACGCGGATTTATTCATATCTATTCATTGTGATGCTCATAATTCAAGTGCATTTGGAGCAGGAACCTTTGTTTTGGGTTTGCACGCTAACCAGAGGAACTTTGAAGTAGCAAAAAAAGAAAATTCAGTTATTTTTTTAGAGGATAATTACGAGATTAACTATGATGGATTTGATCCTAANAATCCAGAATCCGTTATTGGTTTAATGCTTATGCAAGAAGAATATTTAGATCAAAGTATAACTGCTGCAGCATCTATTCAAAATAGGTTTGTCAATGAATTGGGAAGAAAAAATAGAACTGTAAAACAAGCTGGATTTATTGTACTTAAATACACATACATGCCAAGTGTACTTGTTGAGACAGGTTTTTTGACAAATAAAAGAGAAGGTTCATTTTTAAATTCAGCCAAGGGTCAAGATTTAATGGCTAAATCAATTGCTAAGGCAATTTTAGATTATAAAAAAAATCTTGATAATTCTTTTAATAAATTAATTTCAAATGAAATACCTGAAAAAGAAAAAATTAAAATTCCAGGAAAGAACCCTAAGCTTATTTATAAAATTCAATTTGCAGCTAGTAAGAGAATGATAGAATTAAAGCCATACAATTTTAAGGGCCTTAACTTACTATCCAGATCATTTGAAGATGAAATATACAGATATTTTTATGGAACATTTGTCAAATATAAATTAGCTAATAAGGAACTTAAGAAAATAAAAAGAAAAGGATATAAAAAGGCGTTTATAGTTCCTTTTATCAATAATAAAAAAGCCTCATTAGAAAATGCATTAGAGATTGAAAAAAATAATAAATAATAAATGAATTAATTTTAACTAATTTTATACCATGAAAATCTTATCTAAAGAATTAAAAACTTTTCTATTTATTTTAACAGGTATCTGTTTTTTTGTTTTTGGTTTTAATTTTTTAAAAGGAAGATCTTTTTTGCAAAAGCAAATAACATTATACACAACGTACTCAGAAATAGAGGGACTTGTTCCTGGAGCTAAAGTGTCTTTAAATGGATTAACAATTGGCTCAGTTACTCGAGCAGATTTTGTATCAGGNAAAACAGATATAATTATTACAATGAATATAAGAGATGATATTAATATAAATAGAAATAGTATCGCTGTTTTGTATGAAACTGGTTTAATTGGTGGAAAAGCTATTTCCATTGAACCTAATTATCAGGAAGCTGAACCTATCGTAAGTGGTGATACTTTGCCCTCAAAAATAAAGCCAGGTTTCACGGAGCTAGTCAATAGACAAATTGCTCCCCTTCAAGAAAAAATAGTTAGTACCCTAACCAGTGTAGATTCTTTATTCAATGGAGTGAGCAATGTGTTAAATGAAAATACACAAAATAATTTAAAAAATACACTTGAAAACTTGAGCATATCATTAGAAAATATTAATAAAGCTTCAATAGTATTATCTGACTTGTTGATTTCGAATCAAGAAAACTTCTCCAACACAATGGATAATTTATCTTCCACATCAAATAATCTCACAAAAATTACTGATAGTATAGCATCAATTAGTTTTATTAATACAATTGAACAATACGAAAAAGTTGCAGTCAATATGAATGATATTTTAAAATCACTTAAATCTGGATCTGGAACAGCCGGTAAACTCATAAATGATGATTCACTCTATTTTCGCTTAACAAACGCATCTAAGTCTATGGAATTATTATTAAATGATTTAAAAAATAATCCAAAAAGATATGTTCATTTTTCAATTTTTGGAAAAAAAGATAAATCTGAAAAAAATAATTGANTTTTCAATTTATGGAATTTTTACCTAACATCTTGTTTTTCATCATTTTATTAGTTGGTATAGGTTTTTTTATAAAAAATATAAGATCAATTATTAATAATATTAAACTAGGAAAGGATATTCAGAGAAATGATAAACCATGGGAGAGACTGAAAAAAATGACTCTTTTAGCATTGGGTCAATCAAAAATGATTGACAAGCCAATTTCAGGTATTCTACATGTTATAGTTTACATTGGATTTGTTATCATAAATATAGAATTACTTGAAATAGTTGTTGATGGTTTGTTTGGTACACATAGAGTTTTTGCATACTACATGGGTGGTTTTTATGATTTTTTAATTGCTTCATTTGAAATATTGGCTTTTTTGGTAGTTATAGCAGTTATAATTTTTTGGACTAGAAGAAACATTATGAAAATTAAACGATTTTTAAATCCAGAGATGATTGGGTGGCCAAAAAAAGATGCAGACTTCATACTTTACTTTGAAATTGTTTTGATGTTTTTATTTCTTTCAATGAATGCTGTTGATGGAATTCTTCAAGAATTAAATACCCCGAATTATATAAAAGCTGGTTTTTATCCTATATCTGTATTTCTTCAACCTTTGTATAAAGGTCTTTCAATACCCTCATTAATTTTACTTGAAAGAACTTTTTGGTGGTTACATATTATTGGTATTTTAATTTTCTTAAACTATTTATATTATTCCAAACATCTTCATATTTTATTGGCTTTTCCTAACACATACTATGCAAATTTAGAATCAAAAGGAAAATTTAAAAATAATTCTATTGTTACTGATGAGGTAAAAAAAATGATGGATCCAAACATAGATCCTTTTTCAGTGGATAATGATAATTCAGTTCCGGAAAAGTTTGGTGTCTCTGATGTTACTGATATGAATTGGGTTCAATTGATGAATGCCTACACATGTACTGAGTGTGGAAGATGTACTAGTGAATGTCCTGCAAATCAAACTGGAAAAAAACTTTCCCCAAGAAAAATAATGATGGACACCCGCGACAGGTTAGTTGAGGTTGGTAAAAACTATAAAAAAAATAATGATACAATTTTACCAGACGGAAAAGAATTATTGAATGATTACATTTCTCCTGAAGAGATATGGGCTTGTACATCATGTAATGCTTGTGTTGAGTCATGTCCTATTGGGATTGATCCTTTATCAATTATAATGGATATGCGTCAATATCTGGTAATGGAAAAATCCTCTGCTCCAGGAGATTTGAATAATATGATGGGAAATATTGAGAATAACGGAGCTCCTTGGCCTTTTAATAATCAGGATAGATTGTTGTGGGCTAAAGAAAATTAAAAGCTAATAAATTTAAAAATGCAAAAAGAAGAACCAAATAATTATCTACACAAGAAAGTTGAAGACGGTGAACAAGTAAGTCCTGTTCTTCCTGATGGTGTAAAAAACTATTTAATTGATATTGATGGAACAATATGCGATGATATACCTAACGAGGAACCAGAACGAATGGCAACTGCGAAAGTATATCCTGATGCTCTTAAAACACTTAATAAGTGGTATGATAGTGGTCATTTAATTTGTTTTTTTACCTCTCGTGTTGAAGCACATAGGGAAGTTACATCTAAATGGCTGGAAAAGAATGGTTTTAAGTATCATAGTTTATTAATGGGTAAACCTAGAGGGGGCAATTACCACTGGGTAGATAATCACCTAGTTAAAGCTACACGTTACAATGGAAAATTCACTGACCTTGTGGAAAAAGAAGTAACAATAGAGGTTTTTGATGATGGTAAATCATAAATTAATAAAATAGATGATGGATATACCCACACTTGCCTCAATGAATGCTGAGGGAAAAAAACCTGATGTTCTTTTTTGGGTTGGATGTTCTGGGAGCTTTGATGAACGAGCAAAAAAAATAACAAAAGCTTTTGTAAAAATATTAAATCATTTAAAAATATCATTTGCTGTACTCGGAAAGGAGGAGAGTTGTTCCGGAGATCCTGCAAAAAGATCCGGTAATGAATTTCTTTTTCAAATGCAAGCAATGTCAAATATTGAAATAATAAATGGATATGATATTACTAAAATTGTTACAACTTGCCCACATTGTTTTAATACTATTAAAAATGAATATCCCGAATTGGGCGGTTCATATAATGTTCAACACCATACTCAATTTTTAAAAAGTTTACTTGATGAAGGAAAATTAACTTTACAAGGTGGATCATATAAAGGAAAAAGAATTACTTTTCATGATCCATGTTATTTAGGTAGAGCTAACCAAGTTTATGAGGCACCACGTGATCTCATTAAAAAATTAGATGCAGAGCTTGTTGAAATGAAAAACTGTAAGTCCAAGGGCTTATGTTGCGGTGCTGGGGGTGCTCAGATGTTTAAAGAACCCGAAAATGGTAAAAAAGATATTAATATTGAGAGAACAGAGCAGGCAATTGAAGTTGAACCTGATATTATTGCAGCTGCTTGTCCATTCTGTAATACAATGATGACAGATGGAGTTAAGAATAAAGAAAAAGAAAAATCATTACCTGTAAAAGATATTGCAGAATTAATTGCTGAGGCAAAGGAGTTATAGTATGAATGTTTTATTTGAAAAACTATCTGATAGTGCTAGAGTATGGATATATCCATCAAACAGAAAATTGTCTGATCAAGAAGTTGAGGAAATTCTTATTTTATTTGAAAATTTTCTTGGACAGTGGACTGCACACAATAAAAAACTACTAGCTTCAGTAAAAATTCCCTATAATAGATTTATTGTTATCGGACTAGATGAAGACTTCCAGAGTCCTTCTGGTTGTTCAATTGATTCCTCAGTCCATTTTATTCAAGACATTGAAAAAACTTATAATATTGTTCTACTTGATAAAATGAATGTTACGTTTAAGCAAGGAGAGTATTTGACATATAAATCACTAATAGAGTTTAAAAAAATGATAAAAAATGGGTCAATAAATAAAAACACTATTGTTTTTAATAATTTAGTAAATAATATTAAAGAATACAAAACTCAGTGGGAAACCCCAATTATTGATAGTTGGCATTCTCGTTTTTTTAAATAAATGAACAATAAATTTAATTTTTTTCTTCTTATTTTTTTGAGTTTGGCCTGCTCTTATTCTCAAGTAAATGACCCTTTAATTACCTCTGATTCTCTAATTCAAAACGAATGGGTTGAGGTTACTTACAACAAATTAACATTAGATGAAAAAATAGGTCAATTATTTATTCCTTTGGTTTTTTCTAACATGGATTCGATTCATTTTAATAAAACATTAAGATTAGTTGAAAAATATAAAGTTGGGGGACTTATTTTTTCCAAAGGCTCAACAAAGTCTCATATTGAATGGAGTAATTTCTTCCAATCAAAATCAAAAGTTCCTCTTCTAATTAGTATGGATGCTGAATGGGGTCCTGCCATGAGATTAAACGATGTTTTGGCTTACCCATGGAATATGACACTTGGAGCTGTTCAAGATCAAAATCTGATATATCAAATTGGAAATAGAATTGGTAAACAGTTAAAAGGCTTAGGTGTTAACATGAACTATGCTCCAGTTTTAGATATCAATACTAATCCAAATAACCCTATAATTGGTAACAGGTCATTTGGTGAAACAGAACAAATAGTCTCTAAAAGTTCTGTTTCCTTGATGAAAGGAATGCATTCTTCTGGAATTTTAACTTCAGGAAAGCATTTTCCGGGTCATGGAGAAACAGATAAAGATTCGCACAAAACACTTCCAACAATTCCTTTTACCAAAAAAAGAATTAAAGAGGTTGAATTAATTCCGTATAAAAAATTAATAAATGAGGGTATACCATCAATTATGGTAGCCCATTTAAATATCCCAAGTATTGAAAAAAGAAATATACCATCATCTCTTTCAGATAGAGTTGTGACAGGTTTATTAAAGAATGAATTAGAATTTAAGGGTTTGATTTTTACTGATGCTTTAAACATGAAAGGTGTTAAGTTGGGAAAAAATATTGGAAATATTGACTTGGCAGCTTTCATGGCAGGAAATGATGTGATATTAGTTTCTGATAATGTTCCAAAAGGTATCCAATCTATAAAAGATGCATATTTAGGTGGTAAAATCAAGGATTCAAGATTAGAACATTCGGTTAAAAAGATTCTTAAGGCAAAGTATAAATCTAATTTAAATAATTATAAACCGATTGCTACTTTAAACAAACCAATTAGTAATTCAATAGATTCCTCTTTAGTTTCTTTAGCTTTTCAAAAGTCAATTACAGTATTAGAAAATAATAATAACTTATTACCCCTCAAATTAAATGGTAATTACGGTTATATTTCTATTGGAAGAGGTTCGGGAAATTTTTTTAAAAATAAATTAAAAAAATATGCTAATATCTCTGATCTAAATAAACTTGATTATGATGGAATAATTGAAGATTTTAATAAAAATAAATTTGAAGCTGTGATTGTTGGTTGGCATCCAACTGGTGAAAAAAGTCCATANACAATCCCTAAATTAAATAAAAATGAAATTAAATTATTGAGAAAAATCGGCACTAAAGTTCCATTAATAGTTGACGTTTTCAATAATCCATATTCATTAAAATCATTAAAACCTATAATTGATAAATTCAAAGTTTTAATTATTAGTTATCAAAACAACCCTATATCTCAAATGGCTAGTGCTGATGGGATTTTTGGAGTTAATAACCTAGAAGGAAAACTTCCTGTATCATTTGAGAACAAATACTCTACTGGTGATGGTATAAATATTCAATCTAATAAAATCTTAGGTTATTCAAAGCCAGAATTGGAGGGGTTTAGTCCAGAAAAGTTAAATAAAATTGATCGCTTAGCAAAAGTAGCTATAGATTCATTAATGACTCCAGGTATGCAAATATTAATTGCAAGAAAAGGAAAAATTATTTATAAGAAGAATTTTGGTTACCACACATACAATAAATTAATTAAGGTAACCGATAGTTCAATATATGATTTAGCTTCATTAACAAAAATTTTGGCTACACTTCCAATCATAATGAGAAATGTGTCAGATAAAAAAATTGATCTTGAAACAAATGTTGGACAAATTTTACCAAATTGGAAGGAATCAAACAAGGGGGACCTATCAATTAAAAAAATATTATCTCATTACTCAAGGTTAAGGCCATGGATTCCTTTCTACAGAGAGACACTTAACAAAAAAGGTTTTCCAAAAAGAAGTTTATACAAAAAAAAACAATCTAAATCTTATGGTCTTAAAGTTTCTGAAAATTTATATTTGAGAAATAGATTTAAGGAAAAAATTTTAGATGAAATTAAAAAAAGTGACCTTATTGATAATAAATTTCTAGAGTCTTATGAATGGAGAAATAATTATTCAGATTTAGGCTATTATATTTTTAAGGAATATATTGAAAATGATTACAGAGATAATCTAGATAAAATTGCCAATAAACTAATATACTACCCTTTAAATTTAAAACACACTGGGTTTAATCCAAAAACAAAATTTTCTAGTTTATTAATTGTTCCCTCAGAAATTGATAATTATTTTAGACATACTACTCTTGTAGGAGATGTTCATGATATGGGAGCAGCAATGCTTGGAGGGGTAGGAGGGCATGCTGGTCTTTTTTCTAATGCACATGATGTAGCTGTTATTATGCAAATGTATTTACAAAAAGGT
>PAHL01000018.1 GCA_002711185.1 Flavobacteriaceae bacterium | reverse complement strand
GGATGGGCTGCTAAAGAATTATGTGAAAAAGGTTTAAAAACATTGGTCTTGGAGAGAGGTAGAATGGTTGAACATATCAAAGATTATACTACCATGAATGATGATCATTGGGATTATCCTGCTGGAGATATCAAAACAAGAAAAATTAGAGAAAGACAACCTAAGCAAAATAGAACTGGTCAAGTAAGAGAACATTCAAAGCATTTTTTTGTAGATGATATAGATAATCCATACAATGAAAAAAAACCTTTTAATTGGTTGAGGGGATATCATGTTGGTGGCAGGTCTTTAACATGGGGCCGTCAAGTATACAGGCTTGGTGATATTGATTTTGAGGCCAATGCAAAAGACGGAATTGGTGTTGACTGGCCAATTAGGTACAAAGATATTGCTCCTTGGTATGATTATGTAGAGGAATACATTGGAATTAGCGGAGAAAAAATGAATTTACCCCAGCTTCCTGATGGAAAATTTCTTAAACCAATGGAGATGTATTGTGTAGAAAAAGATTTAAGAAAGTCTTTAGAGGAAAATTATGACGATAGAGTATTAACCATAGGAAGAGTAGCGCACATAACTGAGGGAACTAAACCAGGTCTTGGAAGAGTTAATTGTCAATTTAGAAACAGGTGTAGAAGAGGTTGTCCTTATGGAGCATATTTTAGTTCTAACTCTTCCACACTTCCTGCTGCAGCTGAAACAGGAAATATGACATTAAGGCCAAATTCCATTGTTTATGAAGTTATGTATGATAAGGATAAAAAAAGAGCCTCAGGAGTTAAAATTATTGACTCTGAAACTAATGAGACTTTTGAATTTACTGCGAAAGTAATTTTCCTTTGTGCTTCTGCTATTGCTTCAGCTTCCATTTTAATGCAATCAAAATCTGATCGTTTTCCAAATGGAATGGGAAATCAATCTGGGGAGTTAGGACACAATATTATGGATCACCACCTTGGTGTTGGGGCAAGGGGTATTTCTGACAAACATAAAGACAAGTATTACATAGGTGGAAGACCAAATGGACATTATTTGCCAAGATTTAGAAATTTAGGTGGAAAAACAAATATGAAGGATTTTGTCAGAGGATATGGTTATCAAGGAGGAGGAAGTAGAGGAGCATGGAAGGAGTACTCTAAAGAAATTGCTTATGGTGCGGATTTTAAAAAATCAATTCTCAAACCAGGAAATTGGGGGATTTCTTTAGGAGGATTTGGAGAAATTCTACCCTATCATGATAATAAAATGACATTAGATTACAATAAAAAAAATAAATGGGGACTACCTACCTTAACTTTTGATGCAACAATACGAGAGAACGAGATAAATATGAGGAAAGATATTAGAAAACAGGCTGTTGAAATGCTTGAAAATGCTGGATTTAAAGATATTAAAAGTCACAATAATGAATATATTATGGGCCATGGAATACATGAAATGGGTACAGCAAGAATGGGTCGTGATCCAAAAACATCTGTATTAAACAGGAATAACCAGCTACACGAAGTACCAAATGTTTATGTAACTGATGGAGCTGCAATGACATCTGCAGGGTGTACAAATCCATCCATAACTTATATGGCACTGACTGCAAGAGCAGCAAATCATGCGGTTGAAGAGCTAAAAAAAATGAATATATAATAATATGAACAGAAGAAAAGCATTAAAAAACATTGGTCTTTCTTTAGGAACAATTTCTGCAACCCCAGCATTAATTAGCTTGCTAAATAGATGTCAGTCTGAATTAGATTGGAAACCAAAACTTTTATCAGTTGATCAAATGGAAGTTATTTCGAAATACCTAGATCTTATATTACCAAAAACAGAAGATATTCCTTCTGCCACTGAGCTTGGATTACATAAATGGATCGATGCTTATGCTTATGAATCACTTGATAAGGACGGAACAGAGGGATATTTGATACACTTAAATTCTTTAATTCTAAATTCTTTAGAAGTATCTTCTAAAAAAGAAGTAAATGAGCTATCAAATGATGATTATGATAAACAACTAAAAAAGTTTTTACTAGCAGATAAAAGTAAAATAAAACAATGGGAGAAAATGCGGACTGAATATTGGATGAATTCACCAAAAAACTCTTCATTACCCATTCCTGAAGAAGCAATGGCATATTATTCAATGATTACTATAAGAAATTGGGGAGTAAGAGGTTATAGATGGGGTAATGAGTACATAGCTAAGAATGTCCTTGATTACAGACCTGTGCCAGGACAACAAAAGGGTTGTGTGGACCTAAACAAAACAACAGGTGGTTTTGTTTGGGCACTCCAATAACTACTCGAACTAAACTTTTTTGATTCTGGTAGTTGCAAAATATACTCCTGCAAAAACCAACAACATAGCNACTATTTTGATAATATCAAGAGAATCATTTCCAGTTGATATTGCATAAACTATAGCTATTAATGGTTGTAAATATATGAAGGCTCCAATTGTAGATGGAGGNATATGNTTTANAGCAAACATATTAAGTGAATAAGTTAAAAANGTNGTTCCNATTACAACATAGGACATNCTCCAAATGACATCATATGGTAGTGTTTTCCATTGAACACTTTTAAATTCTACCAGTGTAACTGGCAAAGACAATACGAACCCAATGAAAAACATCCATTTCATTAATATTATAGTATTGTATTTTTCAGTTAACGGCTTTGAAAGAACTAAATATGCAGCAAAAGCNGTTGCATTAATAAAAAACATGATATTTCCTAAAAAAGTATTAGGTGCATTTAAAGCTACTTTTTTCCCATAAATAATTAATGTTATTGCACCGGCAAAACCAAGTATAATACCAGCTATTTTCATAGAATTAATTTTTTCATTCAAAAAAATATATGAAAGAATTAAAACCATTATTGGTGTAAGTGTAATCATAACGCTACTATTAATTGGTGTTGATAGTTCTAAGCCCTTAAAAAACATTAACATATTAATACACATTCCTAATAGGGCTGCAAAAAATAATCTTATNTAATCAGCTGTTTCTATTTTTTGATTTTTTACAAAAAAACTTAAAAAGAAAAAAATTAAGCCTGCACCTACTAATCTCAANTGAACAAATCCAAAGGCACCAATATGAGTTGGCATAATAACTTTAGCTATTGTATGGTTTAATCCATAGATAGTAGTAGCAGTTAATGTTGCAATTATTCCAAGTATTTTATATTTATCCATTTAAAAATTCTTTTAATGAATCAATATTTTTTTTTTCATTCCCAATAAAAATATTATTTTCTTGAATTAGAATAGGTCTTTTTAGAAATGTATAATGTTCAAGAATTAAATTTTTATAATCTAATTCGCTTAATTTTTTATTTTTTAAATTTCTTTTTCTATATAGTTGGGATCTTTTGTTAAATAAGGATTCATAGCTACCTGAAGCATCCCTTAAAAGATCAATTTCATTTTCACTTATTTTAATTGATTTTANATNAATTTGCTTGATGGAAGATAAATTTAGATCGCTCATTATTCTTTTACAGGTTGAACATGTTTTCAGATAATAAAAAGCTGTCATATTCAAATAATATTTATACAAAGAAAATGTATTTTGAAATATCAAACTACNATTAATNTAAAATCAAATACATTTGTTTAAANATTTTTTTGTTGAAATGAAAAAAAANTTGCATTTTAATTCTAGGGTAATCCATGGAGGACAAGAAATTGACAAGTCTTTTAGTGCAGTTATGCCCCCGATATACCAAACCTCAACATATGCTCAATCTACTCCAGGCGGACACAAAGGATATGAATATAGCAGGACGCATAATCCAACAAGAACAGCACTTGAGAATTCATTAGCCAGTATTGAATACGGAAAATATGGATTGGCTTTTGCNTCTGGATTGGCTGCAATGGATGCAGTTTTTAAATTACTTAAACCAGAAGATGAAGTAATAGTNACTCATGATTTATATGGAGGATCGTATAGANTATTCACAAAAATATTTCAAATTTTTAAACTAAAATTTCATTTTATTGATCTTCAAAANATTAAANAGGTTGANTCNAGAATNAATAATAAAACAAAATTAATTTGGGTTGANACACCTACAAACCCAATGATGAATGTTGTNGATATTGATTCAATAAATAATATTGCTAAGTCNAAAAATATTTTATTAGCAGTTGATAATACTTTTGCTTCTCCATACTTGCAAAANCCNNTTAAACAAGGAGCNGATATTGTTATGCANTCAGCAACGAAATATATTGCTGGTCATAGTGATGTTATATTGGGTGCNTTAATTGTAAACTCAGATGANTTGTATGAAAGATTAAGTTTTATNCAGAANGCAAGTGGAGCTGTTCCNGGGCCTATGGATTGTTTTTTGACCTTGAGGGGTATAAAAACTNTNGCAGTGAGAATGGAAAGGCACTGCTTTAACGGAAAGAAGGTAGCTGAGTTTCTTTCGGCTAATAATCTAATCGAGAAAGTATATTGGCCAGGATTAAGTTCGCATCCAAATCATCATATCGCAAATAAACAAATGAAAGATTTTGGTGGAATGATTTCTTTTATACCAAAAGGATCAGATATTAAAAAGACTATAAGAATAATTGAAAACTTTAAAGTTTTTACTCTAGCGGAGTCTNTGGGCGGTGTTGAAAGTTTGGCTGGACACCCAGCAAGTATGACCCANGCATCAATTCCAAAAAAAGTAAGAGAAGAAAGTGGAGTTATTGATACGCTTATNAGACTAAGTGTAGGGATAGAAGATTATCGAGATTTGATTGATGACATTACTCAAGCAATTAATAAATAACCTTTTCTATATTTGTGATTTATGAATACATTGGTANTTCAAAAAAANAAAAAGGTTTATTTTTCTTCAGACCAACATTTTGGGGCTCCATCCTATGAATCCAGTAAAAAAAGAGAAGAAATTTTTCTGAATTGGTTAAATTTTATAGAAAAAGATGCNGGTGCNTTATTTCTCTTAGGTGATCTTTTTGATTTTTGGTTTGAGTACAGCAAAGTTGTACCTAAAGGNTTTGTAAGAATTTTAGGGAAATTGGCAAATATTTCAGATAAAGGTATTCCTATTTATTTTTTTGTAGGCAACCATGATTTATGGATGAATGACTATTTTACTAAAGAGCTCAATATTAAAGTTTTTNTTTCTCCACAAGAGTTCACGATTAATNAAAAATCATTTTTGATTGGGCACGGGGATGGTATTGGTCCAGGGGACTATGGNTATAAAAGGATGAAAAAAATTTTTACAAATCCTATCATGAAAANATTTTTTAGATGGATTCATCCTGATTTAGGAGTTAAATTNGCTCAATACTTATCAATTAATAATAAATTAATTTCTGGTAATNACGATAGAAAATATAATGGTCCTGAAAATGAAATTATTTTCCAATATGTAATAAAAAAAAATAAANAAAAATTTAGAGATTTTTATGTTTTTGGACACCGACACCTTCCTTTAGAAATTCCCCTTAATGAATCTCGATACATTAATTTGGGTGATTGGATTACTCACTTTACCTATGCGGAGTTTTCAGATAAGAATTTTTCTATAAAAAAATGGAAGTCTGATAATGATTGAAAAGAAATCATTACTAATTGAGAAGACTGTAATAGTTGGCCTAATAAGCTCTAAACAAAATGAGCTCGTATCTAACGATTACTTAAATGAATTAGAATTTTTAGCTCTAACAGCTGGTGGAAAGGTTTTAAAAAGATTCACTCAAAAAATAAATTTACCCAATCCTAAAACCTTAATTGGTAGTGGAAAATTAGAAGAGCTTTTCCTTTTTGTTGAAAAAAACAATATTAGCTCCGTAATTTTTGATGATGAGTTATCCCCTGCTCAGCAGAACAATCTAGAAAAGATTTTAAAATGTAAAATACTTGATAGAACAGGACTCATCCTTGATATATTTGCTCAAAGAGCAAAAACTAGTTATGCAAGAACTCAGGTAGAACTTGCTCAATATCAATATTTACTTCCAAGATTAAAGGGACTTTGGACTCATTTGGAAAGACAAAAAGGGGGTATTGGGATGAGAGGTCCTGGTGAAACAGAAATTGAAACTGACAGAAGAATTGTAAGAGATAAAATATCATTGCTTAAAAAAAAGCTAATAGTTATTGACAAACAAATGTCTACTCAAAGAGGCAATAGAGGTCAACTAGTTCGAGTAGCGCTAGTGGGATATACAAATGTTGGTAAATCGACACTTATGAATACTATTTCGAAAAGTAATGTTTTTGCCGAAAATAAACTTTTTGCAACACTTGACACTACAGTTAGAAAAGTTGTAATTGGAAACCTTCCATTTTTGATGAGTGATACTGTTGGTTTTATTAGAAAACTTCCAACACAATTAGTAGAATCTTTTAAAAGCACATTAGATGAGGTTCAAGAATCAGATTTACTTCTACATGTAGTTGACATATCTCATCCGAATTTTGAGGATCATATAGAATCAGTGAATAAAACTTTATTAGAAATCAATAGTTTAAATAAGCCCACACTTTTAATTTTTAATAAGACTGATTTATACTCACCTAAATCATGGGATCCAGATGATTTAACAATAAAAAGAGATAAAAGTAATTACTCCATTGAAGAACTAGAAAGCTCATGGATTGCAAAAGAAAATAAAAAAAGTTTGTTTATTTCGGCTGTCAAAAAAGAAAATTTGATAAAACTAAAGGAAGAGGTTTATAAATTTGTAAGGCAAATTCATGTTTCAAGATTTCCTTTCAATAATTTCTTGTATCCTGAAGGATTAGATGAATATTAATTGGATTTATTTAAAACATACGCTCCTGCCTGATCTGTTGGCAAAATTGTACAATCAGCTATGTTGACATGTTGAGGTGTATTTATCATGTAGCTTATACAATGTGCCACATCTTTGGAAGATAATGGCTTGAAGCCATCATATATTTTTTTCGCTTTTTCTTTATTTCCTTTAAACCTTACGTTCGAAAAGTTTGTTTCAACTAAACCAGGATGAATAGCGCTAACTCTGATCCCAAAGGGGTTTAAATCTAATCGAAGCCCTTCAGTAAATTTATCTACTGCTGCCTTGCTAGCACAATAAACATTTCCTTTGGGGTATGATTCTTTTCCTGCTATAGAACCAACATTAATTATTTGTCCTGATTTTCTTTCAACCATATTATTTAAGATTTCTTTTGTGACATATAAAACACCTTTGACGTTAGTATCTATCATTTCTTCCCAATCTGAAATATTAGATTCGTGAGCAAAATCTAGTCCGTGGGCATTGCCAGCATTATTAATTAAAACATCAATTTTTTTAAATTTTATAGGTAAAGAAGAAATAGAGTTGAAAACATCACTTTTATTTTTCACATCAAAGGTTAGGATATGGTTTTTAGAGCTTAATTCTCTTGATAATTTCGTCAATTTTTTTTTATTTCTACCACAAAGTATTAAGTGATGGCCTTCAGAAGAGAGAAGTTTTGCAGTTGACCACCCAATTCCACTACTAGCACCTGTAATTAAAATTATTTTATTTTTCATTCTATGCTACTCTTTTACCTGTACTTGCCTCCAGTAAAGAAAACCAATCTAAGCTATCTAAACTAATATTAATTGATTTTATTGAAGCCAAAATTCTTTCTTTTTTTGTTGTGCCAATCACAGGAATGATTGAAGCAGGATGTTTCATTACCCATGATAAAAGGAGCTGGTCAACAGAGCAGGAATATTTATTTGATAATTTTTCAATAATTGGTTTAATTCTATTTGTGGTATTATCCTTTGTTTTAAAATAAGAGCCTAATGGAGACCATGCCATTAAATTTATATTTTCTGTTTGGCAAAAATCAACAATACCATTTGAAAAACATTCATTATTTGTCAAAGAACATTCAATCTGGTTGAAATCGACCGGAATATTTTTTTTGATAAGCTTAATCTGAGATTCAGTAAAGTTTGATACTCCAAATTCTTTAATCTTTCCATCATTTTTTAGTTTTGAAATTACCTCTGCGATTTCATTTCCATTCATTAAAGGACTGGGCCTATGTAATAAAAAAACATCAATGTATTCAGTCTTTAGATTTTTAAGGGAATTTTCAACTGAAAATCTTATGTGTTGGGGTGAATAATCATAATGTTTAATTTTAAATGGTTTGGATTCACAAGGGTATTGGATACCACATTTAGTTATTAATTTGATTTTAGTTCTTTCAACACCTGAAGACTTAAATGCTTTTCCAAATTGTTTTTCAGTTGTATATCCTCCATAAATATCAGCTTGATCAAACGTATTTATTCCCTTTTCAAGATTAAACTCAATTAGTTCCGCCATTTCATTTACAGATAAATTTTCTCCCCATTCACCCCAATTCATTACCCCAGAAATAATTCTTGATTGAGTTTTTTTGTCCATTTCAGATTAAACTTCTTATTCAAAAATAGGAATACTTTATATCTAGGAAAACTCCAATTATCCTATTTTTTAACCAATTATTAACAACGATTGGTTAAATTAATTTTCATTTTTGTCTCACAAAATTTAAAAAATAACCAATTAATGGAAAACTCTAACATAGATATTAATTCAATAAACGAAATTATTGAAAAAGAAAGTGCTTTTTTAGATCCACTTAATCGTGAGATAAATAAAGTTATTATTGGTCAGAAAACAATGGTAGAAAGACTTTTAATTGGACTCCTTGGTCAGGGTCATATCTTGTTGGAAGGTGTTCCTGGACTAGCAAAAACACTTGCAATAAATACTTTAAGTCAAGCAGTAAAGTCAAGTTTTAGTCGAATCCAATTTACTCCAGACCTACTTCCAGCGGATGTTATTGGAACTATGATTTTCAACATGAAGGAAAATGATTTCTCAATTAAAAAAGGTCCAATCTTTGCAAACTTTGTTCTAGCTGATGAAATTAACAGAGCTCCTGCAAAAGTTCAGTCCGCTTTACTTGAGGCAATGCAGGAGAAACAGGTAACCATAGGAGATACTAGTTTTAAATTAAAAGCTCCCTTTTTGGTAATGGCAACCCAAAACCCCGTTGAGCAAGAAGGAACATACCCTCTGCCAGAAGCTCAGGTTGATAGATTTATGTTAAAAACCATTATTGATTATCCAAAAATAGAGGAAGAAAATATAATAGTTACCTCCAATCTAAAGGGNTCCCATGAAAAAATAAATCCAGTTGTTACAACAAAACAAATACTTTCTGCTCAGGAATCTGTTCGTTTAGTGTATATGGATGAAAAGATTGAAAAATATATTCTTGATTTAATATTCTGTACCCGTTACCCAGAAAAATATAATTTAAGTAAACTAAAACCATTAATTAGTTTTGGCGCTTCACCTAGAGGAAGTATAAACTTAGCTAAAGCTGCAAAATGTAATGCATTTTTAAGGCACAGAGGCTATGTAATACCTGAAGATATTAGATCGGTAATATATGATGTTTTAAGACATCGAATTGGATTAACATATGAAGCCGAGGCTGAAAGTATAACTTCAGAGGAAATAATAGGTCAAATTGTTAATGAGATCGAAGTACCCTAGTAAAATTTATATATAGATGGATACGAAAGAGCTATTAAAAAAAGTTCGAAAAATTGAAATTAAAACTCGACGGCTAAGCAATCATATTTTTGGAGGGGAATATCATAGTACTTTTAAAGGCAGGGGAATGACATTTAGTGAGGTTAGACAATACCAATTTGGAGATGACGTCAGATCAATAGACTGGAATGTAACCGCTAGATATAATAGTCCATATGTTAAAGTTTTTGAAGAAGAAAGAGAGCTAACATTAATGTTAATGGTTGATATAAGTGGATCAGAATTTTTTGGGACTGGATCTATTACTAAAAAAGAGACAATTACGGAAATTGCAGCGACACTTGCTTTTTCTGCTCTTCAAAATAATGATAAGGTTGGAATGATCATGTTTTCAGGGATTATAGAGTTATACATTCCTCCAAAAAAAGGACGTTCTCATATACTAAGGATTATTAGAGAGTTACTTGAATTTAAGCCAAAAAATAAATCGACAAATATCAGCGAAGCTTTTGCTTTTTTATCAGGAGTCTTAAAAAAAAGTGCAATTGTATTTATTTTATCTGATTTTATTGACAACGATTATGATAAAACACTTAAGATTGTTTCTAAAAAACACGATTTAACTGGTATAAAAATCTATGATAAAATGGAGACATTTATACCTAAAATGGGACTTGTCCCTATGATTGATTCTGAAAAAAAAGGAATATCGTGGATTGATACAGATTCAAAACGCATTCGTGAATCATATTCCATAGAATATGCAAGAAATACTCAAATTTTTTCAACTCTTTTTAAAAAAAATGGTGCTGGATCAATTAGCTGTGAATTGAGAGAGAGTTATGTAAAAAAATTACTGGGGTATTTTAAAAACCGAACTAGATAAAAATGAATAAATTTTTTTATTTTTTGTTCATATTATCTTTTGGATTTGCAAAAGGTCAGTTTGACTCTAAAGTTAGTGCAAAGGTAACATCTACTACCTTTGATATTGGAGAACAGATTGACTTTTATTTGAATGTTGAGGTAGATTCAGTTCAAAAAATAACTTTTCCTGATAAATTATCAATCAATCCGATTGAAACCCTCGAGTCTTTTCCAATAGATACACAAAATTTAGGCGACAAGTATCTGTTAGTTAAAAGATATAATTTAATTCAATTTGATTCTGGATATTATTTTATTCCATCACAAAGAGTCCTAATTAATGGATTTTCAAAGCTGACAAATCCAGTTAAAATTAGAGTGAATGATATTGAAGTGGATACACTAAAACAAAAGATGTATGAAATTAAACCCGTTCAAATTGTTAGTAAAAGTTATAGACTTTTATTTATAAAAATTGGTTTATTAGTATTAATAATCACTGCGATTATTTTTATAATCTATTTATATAAAGTATATCAAAAAAGACTTTTAAAGAAAAAAAATATTATACCTCCATTTGAAAAAGCAATAAATTCATTAAAGGAACTAGAAAANAGACAACCAAAAGATCAAATGGAATATAAATCTTACTATTCTGATTTAATTGATGTNTTAAGGTTATATTTTGAGGAAGAGACAGATATAGATGCNCTGGAAAGTACTTCAGATCAACTTCTAATGAAATTAGAANGCTTAAAAAAAGAAGGAAAGTTAGATNTAGACGNTAAAACTATAAAAAATTTACAANCAGTTCTCAATACTGCTGATTTAGTAAAATTTGCNAGAGCTATTCCAGACATAGGAAAGAATNATATAGATATAAAACTAGTAGAAGAGGCAGTAGTTAANACAAAAGAAGTACTCCCAGAACCTACTTTGGAAGAATTAAGAGCTAAAAAACAATATGAGGAGCTTATCCGTAAGCAAAAAGTAAATAGAACAATTAAGTGGATATTAAGTTTATTAGGAGTTTCAACATTTTTTTCTTTTGTAATTCTATTTTTGATTTATGGTTATTATCCTGTAANAGACACTATTTTTCGTTATCCAACAAAAAAATTAATCGATCAGGATTGGGTGANTTCTGAGTATGGAGTACCACCAATAAAAATTTCAAGTCCAAAAATTCTTAAAAGAATTAATTTAAAAGAGAAAACTGTAACTTTTTTTCAAATGGATAGTATTGAAGCCGATTTTTATTCTGAGATTTTATTTGAAACAAAATATAATTCAATTTCATCGGATAAGAAGAATAAAAGTGATAGCAATATTAGTAACGCAGAAGAAACCCAAAAGATTATCGATAAAACTATTGATAGACTACAGACAATTGGGGCAGTAAACATTCTTTTTAATAGTGAAAATTTCACAACTCCAAAAGGACTTCCTACGTTAAAGATTTCTGGAACTTTAGACTATTCTAAAAACAAGAGTAAAGAAAGGGTGAGATCTAATTTTACTTCATTAGTAGTAAATTATGATGAAGGACAAATTTTAATGACCTTTTTTTATGAAAAGAATGATCGTTACGGAGAAAAAATTTTAAATAAAATGATTAATAGTATTGAGTTAATAAAAGAACTTTAAAATAAAATTATGGAAAACATATCTTTTTTGAATCCATACTTTTTTTGGTTATTTCTAATATTTCCAGTAATAATTTTTTGGGAAGTTTTTTACCATGAAAAAAAGCAAGCAAAGTTAAAATTACCTACTTTAAAAAAAATAAATCAAAAAACTTTTAGAGTATATTTAAGACCGATATTATTTATTCTAAGGTTGATTTCACTATCANTATTGATAATTGCACTAGCAAGACCACAGGTATCAGAGGTTTCAATCAAAAGTAAAACAAACAAGGGAATAGATATTGTAATGGCAATTGACGTTTCATCAAGCATGTTGGCACAAGACTTAAAACCTAATCGTTTATCAGCTTTAAAAAGAGTAGCTTCTGAGTTTATTGATGATAGAATTTCAGATAGAATAGGATTAGTAGTTTACGCTGGTGAGAGTTATACTATGACACCGATAACTAATGATAAAAATATTATTAAAAAAAGCTTATCAGAAATCAGTTTTAAAGGGTTAATTGAAGATGGAACTGCAATTGGAATGGGTTTAGCAACAGCTGTTAATAGGCTAAAAAATAGTCGTGCTAAAAGTAAGGTAATTATATTACTAACAGACGGAGTAAATAATTCTGGGTTTATAGATCCAAAAATAGCTTCAGAACTTGCCTTGGAGTATCAAATCAAAACATACACTATTGGATTAGGAAGTAATGGAATGGCAAGAGCCCCAATTGGGATTTTACCCAATGGAAAATTTCAATATGGAATGACTAAAGTTGAGATTGATGAAAAATTACTTAAATCAATTTCAAGTGTAACTGGTGGGCAATATTTTAGAGCAACAGACAATGAAAAACTTGCTCAGATATATTCTTCAATCAATAAATTAGAGAAGACAGAAATAGAAGAAATCAAATACACAAATTTTGAAGAAAAATACAGGCCATTTGTTATGGCAGCTTTAATAATAATTCTTTTTGAATTTTTGTTAAGAAATACAATTTTTAGAAGTTTCATATAGATCATGTATATANTAGATGACATATCATTTTCATATTTATTTCTTTTAATTCCATTATTAGTTTTAATATTTATTCTGGTAGTTAGTTGGAAGTTTAAGACTCAAAAAAGGATCATTAGTAAAAAAATGATTGATATTTTAATTCCACATAGATCAAATTTTAAAATCATCTTCAAATTCACTCTTTTTATAGTTTCAATTATATTTATAATCATTGCATTAATAAATCCCAAAATTGGCACAGAACTTGAGACTGTTAAGAGAGAGGGTGTTGATATAGTATTTGCAGTAGATGTATCAAAAAGTATGTTAGCAGAGGATATTGCACCGAGTAGAATCGAAAAAGCAAAAAGATTAGTTTCTGCAATAATAAATAATTTAGCAGGTGATAGAATAGGAATAATTGTTTATGCAAGTAGAGCAATTCTTCAATTACCAATAACAACTGATTATAGTGCTGGAAAGATGTTTTTACAAGCTATAAATACTGATATGATGTCATCTCAAGGGACAGCACTTAACTCAGCTTTAGATTTATCAGGAACGTTTTTTAATGATGAGGACCAGACCAAGAGGGTTGTTTTTTTAATTTCAGATGGAGAAGATCATTCAGAAGAGGGTCAAAGTGCAGCTATTAGGGCATCATCAAAGGGTATCAAAATATTCACTTTTGGTATAGGAACTGAATCCGGATCACCAATTCCCATAAAAAATGATGGTATTCTTGAAACTTATAAGAAAGACGAAAAAGGAGAAGTAGTAATAACTAAAAAGAATTCCGAAATATTGAGACAAATATCAAAGGTTTCTGGAGGTAAGTATATTGATGGAAACAATACTCAAAAAGTATTGGATTTTGTTTTGGAAGAATTAAAAAATATGGAAAAGAAAGAATTTGAGGCAAAAAAATTTGTTAGTTATAAAGACAGATTTCAACTATTCTTAATCCTTTCATTCTTATTACTTACAATTGAATTATTTATTTTTGAAACCGAAACTCTGTGGTTGAGAAAGCTTAATCTTTTTAATGAAAAAAATAAAAATGAATAAAGTAACTTATATTTTAATATTTTTTAGCCTAATTATCTATTCACAAGATGCAAAGAATGATAATCATATATTTGAAGGAAATAAAAAAATTGAGATAAATGATTTTACGGGTGCTGAAATTGATTATAGAAATTCACTATCTAAAGATCCAAATTCTACTAGAGCGCTTTATAACCTAGGTAATTCNCAATATAATTCTTTAGCTTATGACGAAGCAATTCAACAATTTTTTAGGACCCAAAAGTTTTCCAAGGATAAATCAGAAAAACACTCTGCATTTCATAATATGGGAAACGTGTATATGAAAAAAAAGCAGTACGATAAAGCTTTAGAATCTTATAAAAGTGCATTAAGAAATAATCCATCAGATGATCAGACTAGATATAATTATGCTCTAGCCAAATCACTTATAGAAAAGGAAAAAAATAATGATAATAATGATGGTGATAAAAAAAATGATCAAACTAAAGATAAAAATGAAAAAAAATCATCTGATAATAATGATGAAAAAAATGAAAATGGAGATAAAGAAAAGGATCAAGGAAATGATGATCAAAAAAAAAATAAGAATGAAAATGGAAATAATAAGGAAGATAAAGAACCAAAAAGTAAAAAAAATGAGGATTCGGATAACAAACAAAAACAAAACAAACGACCTGAGGGAAGACTATCGCCTGATCAAGTTAAAAGTTTACTCGAAGCAATGAGTAATCAAGAAAAAAAGGTTCAGGATAAAATAAATGCAAAAAAAGTTAAGGGCACTCCCGTTAAATCAAAAAAAGATTGGTAATAAGTATGCGTTTAATTATAAAAATATTATTGATTTTTGGAACCTTGTGTTTGAACGCTCAGATTAATTTTGATCTTAGGGTAAGTAAAAAAAAATTGGCAATAAATGAAAGGCTGAGAGTTGATTTCGTTATGAATGAAAATGGAGATGATTTTACCCCACCATCTTTTTCTCAATTTAATTTAATCGCCGGACCAAACCAATCGATAAGCAATTCCTGGATAAATGGCAAAAGAACTTTCTCTAAAACGTACACTTATTTTTTATCTCCAAAGAAAAAGGGAACTTTTAGAATTGGATCTGCGAAAATAACTTTTAAGAACAAGGTTTATAAAACCTTACCTGTCTCTATTAGTGTACTCAATGCAACTAATAAGCCCACTAAAACTAATAGTGTTGAATATCTAGCAGATGAAAACATACATTTAATAGCAGAGGTTTCCAAAATTGACCCATATTTAAACGAAGCCCTAAGCATAACCTATAAACTATATTTTAGAGATCCAATTAAAATTTCTGATGCACGTGAAATTAAAAGTCCAAAATTCGAAGATTTCTGGACTAATTCAATTGATATACCTCAATTAAAGGTCAAAATTGGATCATATAAAGGAGAGTCGTANAATGAGGTTCTATGGAAAAAAACTGTTTTATATCCTCAAAAAACAGGCAAATTGGTAATTGAACCNCTGGCGATTAATCTTGTNGTTGAAATTCCAACAAAACAAAGAGACTTTTTTGGAAATGTAATATATAAACAAGTCTCAAGATCAGTAAATGCTGGAAAGAGGGTGGTTAGTGTGAAAGATTTACCAAAAAGAAATCAACCAGAAAGCTTTACAGGTGCGGTTGGAGAATTTAATTTAGATCTTCTAGTAAATAAAAGATCACTTAAATCATCAGAATCATTTTTGGCAACAGTTAAGGTGTCTGGCCAAGGTAATTTAAAATTATTTGATATACCTAAAATTAAAGTTCCTAATAGTTTTGAGCTTTTTGAACCTGAATATAACGAAAATGTTATAACAGACATTCAAGGGATGAATGGAAATGTAAAAAATATATATACTATTGTTCCAAATTATCCAGGAAAGTACCCAATACCAAAAATAGAGTTNACTTATTTTGATCCAAAAAAAGAATTGTATCAAACTCTNACTTCTTCAGAGCATATTATTGATGTCTATGGTGATATTTCGTCATNAAAAATTACCAGTAATAAAAATAATTCAATAAAAAATCAAAACATGAATTTTGGTAATAATCAAAATTTAANGTTCATTAAGTTAAAATCTAATTTTNATACCATTAATAAAATTGAATTTTGGCAAAAAAAATACTTTTGGGTTTTATATGCACTTCCATTAATAATATTGCCTATAATTTCCTTTTCAAGGAAAATCTTTTCAAATAGAAAGGTAAATAATAACTCAATTATTTTAAAAAAGAGAAATAAGCTAGCAATAAAATTTTTAGGAAACGCAAAAAAGCAAATCGGAAATAAATCAAAATTTTATGATTCCCTAGAAAAGGCGTTAAATAATTATTTGAAGGCGAAACTTCAGATAGAAACTGGTGATATGCAAAAGGATTTGATTGCTGAATCTCTAAAAGAAAGTAAAGTAAAAATTGAAACAGTTGAGCTGTTTTTAAAAGTTATTAAAAACTGCGAAATGGCAAGATATTCACCAATTAACCAAGTAAAAATGGAAGAGGATTATAACTCTGCAATTGATCTTATTGAATTTATAGATAAAGAATTATGATATGAAAAAACTAATATTTATATTTTTTATTCAAATAAGTTTTTCTCAAAGTCCATCAATTCTTTTTGAAAAAGCTAATAGCTCTTATATTGAGGGAAATTATCAAGATGCAATAAATGGTTATAAACAAATTATAGATAATGGACTTGAAAGCTCAGAATTATACTTTAACCTTGGTAACTGTTATTATAAATTAAATAAAGTTGCAGAATCTAACTTTTATTATGAAAAAGCACTTATCCTATCTCCAAATGACAAAGAGGTACTTAACAATTTATCTTTTGCCAGAAATTTAAGAATTGATTTAATAGAGGATTTACCCCAAACTCAGATTAAAAATAAAATTGATTTTGTAACCTCTAGATTTTCAGATAGAGTATGGGCTTATATTTCCATTGGATCAATAATATTGTTTTTTATATTATCATTACTATATTTATTTTCATATAAATCTTCGATAAAGAGATTTTATTTTACTCTATCTTTAATTTCACTCTTGTTTTCAATATTTTTTTCGTCCATATTATGGTCTAACAATAAAAAAAAAGAAAGTATATCAACTGGAATAATATTTTCCAAAGAACTTCCTGTATTTTCAGAGCCAAATATTGATGATGAAATCTTTATTTTACATGAGGGCACAAAAGTGGAATTAATAGAAAAACTTATTGGTTGGCAAAAAATTAAACTATCAAATGGGGCTGAAGGATGGGTAGCAGAAGGTAAAATCGAAAAATTATAAGTTTTCCCAATTATTATTGGCACCCAAATCCTCTGCTTGCAATATTTCAATTATGAACTCTGCAATAAATAGTAATGGTTTAAAACTAAGAGAGGACTGAATTTGATTACCATTAATATCAAATGATTCTATAAAAAAAACTTTATTAATTAATAAAATAAAAAATGATAGCACCAGTAAATACTTTAAAATCCCAAAAATAAGTCCAAAAATTCTATTAAATAAAGTTAGGGCACTTATTTTAATTGCTTTTGTTATAAGTTTAGCAAACATCGATATTATGTATGAAATGCTAAAAAAAATAATTATAAATGATATAGTATAATTAATAAACGATGGCCAATCAAATATGCTACTAATTAATTCTGCTAGATTTGAAGAATATCTAAAAACTCCAAGAAATCCAACAAAAAGACTAATTAAATTTCCTAATTCTATTATAAAACCTCTTTTAAAACCAATTATTGATCCATAAGTAAACATGCATAATACAACAAAGTCTAACCAATTAAAATCCATACTTTTAAGCTTAGCACTAAATTAAGAATTCATTAAAAAAGAAACTAGATTTGTTAATTAAATATATGTAATTTAAAATCAGTTTAATATTTTTGCAATATGATAGACAAAGTTAAAATTCATTTAAAAAAAGTCAATGAATTTGAAACTAATAATTCTGAAGAGCTTCAAAATTTTAAGGTTCAGTATCTCGGTAAAAAAGGTATTTTAAATAATTTTTTTAACTCATTTAGAGATATTCCTGCAAAAGAAAAAAAAGAATTTGGCAAGGAGATAAATATTTTAAAGAAAGCAGTTAATGATAAAATCATTCAACTTAAGACTGCCTTAGGTTCAGTTAATAAAAAAAAACAAATTAATGACTTATCGCGTCCTGGCCCTATTTTAGACACAGGGACAAGACACCCACTTTCTATAGTTAAAAACCGAATAATATCTATTTTTTCATCAATAGGCTTTGATCTATCTGATGGTCCAGAAATTGAAGATGATTGGCATAATTTCACTGCACTTAATTTACCTGAATACCATCCAGCAAGAGATATGCAGGATACTTTTTTTATTCAGTCTAATCCAGATTTATTATTAAGAACTCATACCTCATCAGTTCAGGTAAGGTATATGGAAGATAATGAACCGCCTATTAGAATACTGTCACCAGGTAGAGTATATAGAAATGAATCGATTTCTTCAAGATCACACTGTATTTTTCATCAAGTTGAGGGATTGTATGTAAATAAAGAGGTTTCATTTGCCGATCTAAAACAAGTTTTAGAATATTTTACAAAATCATTGTTTGGCAACTCTAAGATTAGATTAAGACCATCCTATTTTCCATTTACTGAACCGAGTGCAGAAGTTGACATATATTGGGGACTTGATACAGAAATTGATCATAAAATTACCAAAGGAACAGGATGGTTAGAAATTATGGGATGTGGGATGGTAGATCCAAATGTTNTAGAAAATTGTGGAATAAACCCAAAGGAATATTCAGGATATGCCTTTGGAATGGGTATAGAAAGAATAGCCATGCTTTTATATCAGATTACTGATATTAGGATGTTTTTTGAAAATGATATTAGATTCTTGAAGCAGTTTAAATCTTCAATCTGATTTTAATCCCCAAAAAAGATAAATAAAAGTCCTATAAAGAAGAAAATAAAAATTCTAAAATGTTTTTTTCTACTATTATTTTGACGAGTGTGAATAGACCACCCAATAAATATGAAAACAACAGCTAAAAAACTCAACATAATATTTTTTAATAAATCAAAATTTCTATTAATTTTTAGAAAGCCAAATATTAAACTCATGATAAACTGAATAAATGAAATAATCAGCCCAAAAGTACTTATTCTAAGGTGAGTGACTTTGTATTTTTTGTCTAATAGAATATTCGAAATTGATAAAATTAAAATCATTATTAAAATGATCTGGACAAAATTTTTCCAAAAAAAAAATATTGTTTCTGTTGTCGAATACATCTATGTAAGAAGCATTTTAAATGTCAAATTTTATTCCTTGGGAAAGGGGTAAACTTGAAGAATAGTTAATTGTATTTGTTTGTCTTCTCATATATATTTTCCATGCATCTGATCCACTTTCTCTTCCTCCTCCAGTATCTTTCTCCCCACCAAAAGCTCCCCCTATTTCAGCGCCTGAAGTTCCTATATTGACATTTGCTATTCCACAATCACTTCCAGAATGTGAAAGGAAAATTTCTGAATCCTTAATATTTTGTGTCATTATAGATGATGATAAACCTTGAGGAACATCATTCTGAATTTTAATTGCATTTTCAACATTTCCTGAATACTTGACTAGGTAGAGAATAGGGGAAAAGGTCTCAGTTTGTAAAACGGAAAAATTCTTTTTAACCTCAGCTATAGATGGAGAAACATAACATCCACTTTCATAACCTTTTCCGGTTAAAGCTTTTCCTTTAAGGATCCAATTAGCTCCTTCATTATCAGCTTTTTCAATTGCTTGAAGATATTTAGAGACAGATTGCTTATCAATTAAAGGTCCAATGTGGTTTTTCATATCTAATGGATCACCAATTTTAAGTTGGCCATAGGCCTTCTTTAGAGCGTTAACTAATTTTATGTAGATATCTTCATGAATTATTAATCGACGAGTTGAAGTACATCTTTGAGCACAGGTTCCTAAAGAACCAAATAAAATAGCAATTAACGTCATTTTTATATCTGCACTTGGGGTTATAATAATAGCATTATTACCTCCTAACTCTAAAAGTGTTTTCCCTAATCTTTTAGCAACCAATTGGCTGACCTCTCTACCCATTTTTGTTGAACCTGTTGCTGAAATAAGTGGTATTCTCTTGTCATTTGACATCCATTTACCAACATTAGAGTCACCATTAATTAAACATGAAACACCTTCTGGCGCTTTATTTTTTTTTAAAACATCAGCAATTATTTTTTGACAGGCAATACTACATAAAGGAGTTTTTTCACTTGGTTTCCATACACACACATTACCACAAATTAATGCTATGGTTATGTTCCAGCTCCATACTGCAACTGGGAAATTAAAAGCAGAAATAATACCAACTATACCAAGTGGATGATATTGTTCATACATTCTATGCAAGGGTCTTTCAGAATGCATTGTTAAACCATTTAATTGTCTTGAAAGACCAACTGCAAACTCACAGATATCAATCATTTCTTGAACCTCTCCCAAGCCTTCCTGATATGATTTTCCCATTTCATAAGAAACTAATTCAGCTAAATTTTCTTTTTTATTTCTTAATTCATTTCCAAACTGCCTAACTAAATCTCCGCGTTTTGGAGCAGGCATCATTTTGAAAGTTTCAAATGCAATCTCGGCATTATTGATTATTTTATTATAGTCTTTCAAACTGGCACTATTGACATTAAATAGAGCTTTACCATCGACTGGTGAATTAGTAGTTATGATTTTTCCTGAGCCTAACCATTTATTTCCGCTACTGCAGCCAAGTTGATCATCCTGAATTCCCAAAGAAGATAACATTTTTAAAGTTTTTTTATTCACCAGTAATTGATTTTAAAAATATTTTAAAGTTAGGATTATTTAAAAAATAAATGTGTTAATAGAATATTTATTACGTTTGAATAATAAATAATTAAAAATTATGATAAAAAAAATATTAATTGTTTTTCTTTTATTTATTTCATGTAAGCCAACTAATAGTTCTATTGAGAAAATAAATAATTTAAATTTTTCAATTGTTATTCATGGTGGAGCAGGAACTATGTCAAAAGCAAGTATGAGTAATGAAGTTAAAAAACAATATATTAATAAATTAGATGAAGCTGTTAGCATTGGATATGAAATTTTAAAAAAAGGGGGGTCAAGTCAAGAGGCAGTTGAAAAAACAATTATTGTTATGGAAGACTCTCCACTTTTCAATGCGGGAAAGGGAGCTGTTTTGAATCATGATGGAAATGTGGAATTGGATGCGTCATTCATGGATGGNAATACTCTTAACGCAGGTGCAATTTCAGGATCTTCTATGATAAAAAACCCAATTTCAGCTGCAATATCAGTTATGAATAATTCCCNACACGTAATGCTTTCTGGAGCAGGAGCTGATAAATTTGCTCAAAGTCAGAAGTTAGACATAAAACCAAACAGTTATTTTATAACAGAAAGAAGATTAAATTCACTAAACAACGCTAAGTCAAAAGAGGCTTCCTCAATTAACATTGAGCAAAAGATAGGAACTGTTGGATGTGTTGCTTTAGATAAATTCGGTAACATATCTGCTGGAACTTCTACTGGAGGAATGACAAATAAGAGATGGAATCGAATTGGAGATGCTCCAATTATTGGATCTGGAACTTATGCTAACAATTTAACCTGTGGAGTTTCTGCAACTGGTTGGGGGGAGTTTTTTATTCGCTCGGTTGCAGCGTATGATATTTCAGCTCTCATGCAGTATAAGGGCTTATCAATTCAGGAAGCCTCTAGAATTGTTATTCATGAAAAGATTGCTAAGTTGGGAGGAGATGGAGGAGTTATAGCTCTTGACAAAGATGGAAATGTAGCTATGGAAATGAATACGGAGGGAATGTACAGGGCTCATATTGACTCAAAGGGGAATAAAACAATAAAGATCTTTAAATAGTAACAAAATTTTAAAGTTGAGAGTTGTAGTACCTTGTTTGCCCTGTTACTTCTTCCCCAAGCCAGTAAGGTACTGGATACAAAGAGTCTATTGAATCTAATTCTATTTCGGCAATAATAAGCCCATTATTTTTTTCTTTGAATACATCGACATAAAAGATATAATCATTTNTTTTTATCATATATCTTACTTTTTTTATCAAATCAGGTAAGCATATTTTAATAAGGATTTTTGCTTCTTTTAATGAAATTGGTTTTTCAATTTCAAGTCTAGTTATTCCATCTTTTGAACTTTTACCCTTGATGGTTAAAAAAGCCATATTATCCTCAATTCTTACCCTAACTGTTCTTAATGGATCTTTTGATAGGTAGCCTTGGATTATATTTGTTTTTTTAAAACTTTCCTTTATAAAATCAAGATTTTTGACTAAAAATTTTCTCTCAATTTCAATTGTCATAAAATTTTTATTTTATTCAATTGTTGTAACTCTTAATGTGTTAACCATACCTTTTTTATTNACTGGCATTGCAGTTAGATTAATAAGAAAATCTCCAGGAAATACGAAATTATTTTTTTTAGCAATATCATTTATTTGTAGTATGGTTTTATCGGTACTCTCATTAGCATCATAAAAAAATGCTTTAACACCCCAGAGTAAGTTTAATTGACTTAAAATTCTTTTATTAGATGTGTAAACAAGTATATCAGCCTGAGGTCTCCATGAGGAAATTTGAAATGCTGTATAACCGCTGTTAGTTAGAGTACATATTGCTTTTGCTTTGATTACATCAGCCATTAAGGAAGCATAGTAACATACTGATTTTGTAACAAACCTCTTATTTTTAATTGATGGATGATTTTTTGGAACTTTAATTAATTCAGAATCTTCAACTTTTAACAAAATNGAGCTTATAGATTTAACAACCTCAACTGGAAATTGTCCTACTGAAGTTTCTGCGGATAACATGACAGCATCTGCGCCATCCATTACTGAGTTTGCGACATCATTCACCTCTGCCCTACTAGCTGTTCTGCTATCGATCATGGATTCCATCATTTGTGTAGCTATTATTACTGGAATTCTAGCTTTTTTTGCTTCTAAAACAAGTTTCTTTTGAACCAGTGGAACTTCAGCAGCGGGGATTTCAACTCCCAAGTCTCCTCTGGCTACCATTAGTCCATCGCTATTTGAGATTATGTCAGAAATATTTTTAATGGCTTCTGGTTTTTCAATCTTTGAAATGATAGGGATTTTGTATTTTGAAAATTTATCAATTAAGCCTTTTAACTCATCTAGATCTTTTTTATTTCTAACAAAAGAAAGAGCGATCCAATCAACTTTTTTCCTGATAGCAAATATTGCATCTTCTTTATCTTTTTTTGTTAATGCTGGAAGNGAAATTTTGGTATTTGGAAGATTCACCCCTTTATTGGAGCTTAAACTTCCCCCTTGAATAACCTTAGCTTTTACTAAGTATTTGTTATCTGTTTCAATAACTTTAAAAATTAACTTTCCGTCATCAAGTAAAACTTTTTCACCAACTGATACATCTTTAGCAAAATTTTGATAGTTCATGTATGCCTTTTTTGAGTCACCAATAAAAGCCTTTTCACTTGAAAATNTAACTACATCATTTTTTTTAACATTTGAATTTTCTTTAATTTTTCCTATTCTGAGTTTGGGTCCTTGAAGGTCAGCTAGAATTGAAATATTAATTTTGTGCTTTTCACTTAGTTTTCTAATTAAACTGATTTTATTTTCTGCTTCAGAATAGTTAGAATGAGAAAAATTTATTCTAAAAACATCCACACCTTCCATGATCATTTCTTCTAAAATTTTTGAGGTTTCAGTTGCTGGACCCAGAGTTGCGATTATTTTTGTTTTTTTTCTTTTTAACATTAATCTAGTATTAAATTAATTTTAGATTTTATTTTTTTGTTATCAATTATATATGTTAAAATAATTTGAGGTAAACTTTTAATTTTTTCGAANACATTGCTTATCTCAAGCCCAGAGTTGATTTTAATAAAATAATTNACATTTTTTAAAGAATTAATCAAAGATACTTTTTTTGTTTCTTCGAAAAAAAATAATGGGGAGTTAGATTTTTTTAATCTTATTGTTTTTTTATTTGATATTAGACTGCAGTTGATTCCTTCTTTTTTAATTTCCCATTTAAAAAATTCAAAATCTAAGGAAGTTAAAACTTCATCATTAGTGACTCTAACAAAATTACCTTTTAAAGTTCTATTAAGAAGATAAGCTAAGTAAAACCCTTCAATTGATGAGTGAATGGCTATAAGATCAAAGTCAAACCCTAATTCATCTTTAAGAATATATTTTTTTCTCATCTTTTTAGATCAATTAATATTTGATAGGAAATTTTTGACACTTTTTCTTCAGCTTTTTTTTTAGACTCATCTACTGCAAATGCAATTTTTTTATTATCAACAATTAAGGTAGATGAAAAACCAATTTTAGGGTTTGATTTAGAATTTATTTTTGTTTTATATATAATTTTTTTCTTATTCTTTTGACTCCATTCAATTAGACTACCTTTAAAACTAATTATAGATTTATTTATAATATTGAAATTAATATTATTTATGATTTTCTTTGTCACAAAATTTTGACAAGTTTTAAATCCTTTCTCAACATAAATTGCTCCAATTAATGCCTCTAAAAGATTCCCGTTAATATCATCTGATGATCTATCTACCTTGATTGATGATTTAACTAGTTTATTAAGTTTCAAGGAAAAACCAATTTTATTCAAGCTCTCTCTATTTATAATTTTTGAACGAAGTTTGGTNAGTTCACCTTCATCAAAATTAGAATAATTAGAATAAATATGATCCGATATTATTGTCCCTAGTATTGAATCTCCTAGAAACTCAAGTCTTTCATAATTAAAAACATTTCCATGTTTATCCTTAAGGTTTGTTGAACTATGTGTAAAAGCCCTTTTAAATAATAAAGTATCTTTTATTTTAAAACCTAGCAAGCCATTTAAATTGGATATAAATTTTTTATCAGGATTTTTATTTGACTTGAAAAACTTACCTAACCCTAATAACACATTTTGGATTTAAATTTTTTTAAATAATACACAAGCATTGTGGCCCCCAAATCCAAATGTATTTGACATTGCAGTGTTAACGTTTCTTTTTACAGCTTTACCAAAAGTGAAATTTAGATTTGAATCAATATTTTCATCAAAATTTTCATGATTAATTGTAGGAGGAATTATACCTTCTTTAATTGACATAATACAAGAAATGGCCTCTACTGATCCAGCTGCACCTAGAAGGTGTCCTGTCATAGATTTTGTAGAATTTATATTTATATTATATGAATTTTCACCAAAAACTTTAAGAACTGCCTTAGTTTCAGCTATATCTCCGAGTGGAGTGGATGTTCCATGCATATTAATGGTATCAACACCATCAATTTTTACACCGGAGTCCTCTAAACAATTTTTCATGACCTTGATTGCTCCCTCACCTTCAGGATGAGGGGCAGTGATATGATGAGCATCAGCTGATAAACCAAAACCTGATAATTCAGCATATATTTTTGCACCTCTAGCTTTTGCATGATCATAGTCTTCTAGAATTAAAGTTCCAGATCCTTCACCAAGTACAAATCCATCTCGATCCCTGTCAAATGGCCTAGAAGCCTTGGCAGGATTTTCATTTCTCTTGGAAAGAGCGTGTAAAGAATTAAAACCTCCTATACCCGCAATAGTTACCCCTGCCTCAGAGCCCCCCGCAACCATTACATCAGCATATCCTAGACGAATATAATTTAATGCATCTATGATAGCATTNGATGAAGAAGCACAAGCTGATACAGTTGCAAAGTTAGGTCCTGCAAAGCCGTATTTTATAGAAATCATTCCTGGGGCTATATCAGGGATAAATTTTGGAATAAAAAATGGATTGAACCTAGGAGAACCGTCACCCTTTTGAAATTCGATAACTTCATTTTGAAATGTTTCTAAACCACCAATTCCCGAACCCCAAATAACACCTATTCTATCCTTGTTTTCTTTTTCAATATTTAANCCTGAATCATTTATAGCCTCATCNGTAGANACTANGGCATANTGNGTAAATCTNTCAAGTTTTTTAATTTCTTTTCTGTCNAAAAAATNTANNGGGTNAAAATTTTTAAGTTCACAAGCAAATTTTGTTTTAAATTCAGAACAATCAAAATANGTTATTGGAGCAGCACCGCTTTTGCCTTNTTTNAGGCCCTGCCAGAANTCTGACAAGTTNTTTCCTATGGGAGTAAGTGCNCCCATACCAGTAATTACTACTCGTCTTGGCATAATTGCCACTTTAATTATTGTGCTTGTTCAATAAATTTAATTGCTTGACCNACTGTTGAAATATTTTCAGCTTGATCATCAGGTATTTGAATGTCAAATTCTTTTTCAAATTCCATTATTAATTCGACAGTGTCCAGGGAGTCAGCTCCCAAGTCATTTGTGAAGTTAGCTTCTGTAACAACTTCATTCTCGTCAACGCCTAATTTGTCAACTATTATTGCTTTCACTCTTGAAGAAATGTCAGACATAATTTATTGTTTTAAATTTGTTGAAACAAAAATAAAAATTTTAAATGAATACTGGGTTTTCGTTTGGATAAATTATGAATTTAATTTTTTAAAGCTATATTAATTTGGATTTTNTTTTTGAATTCGATCTATNATNTTAATAAGGATTTATGAAAAAAAATGTAAAAAAAATAATATTATTTGCTTCTGGAAACGGTTCAAATGTCGAAAACATAATTAAATATTTTCAAAATAGCTTAGAAGTAAAAGTAATATTGGTCGCTGGTAATAATAAAAATGCTTATGCTTTTAAAAGAGCTAAATTTTATGGTATAAAAACTTTAATTTTTGATCGAATTTTTTTTAACACTGGACTTTTTAAAACTATAAAAGAATATGAACCTGATCTTATAGTTCTAGCTGGTTTTTTATGGAAAATACCTCCGTTATGGACTATTAATTTTTCAAAAAAAATATTGAATATTCACCCATCTTTACTACCTAAATATGGAGGAAAAGGTATGTTTGGAATAAATATTCATAAGGCTGTTAAAATAAATCAGGAAAAGGAAACTGGAATCACAATTCATTTAGTAAATGAGGATTACGACAAAGGAGAAATTATCTTTCAAAAAAGAATTAAAATCCCTACAAANACTAAAGTAGAGGACATAATCTTTAAAGTTCAGGAATTAGAAAAAAAATATTTCCCTAAGATTATTGAAGAATATCTTTTAAATGAAAAATGAAAAAAATAAGAATATATACAGACGGATCTGCGATTGGTAACCCCGGTCCTGGAGGTTACGGANTTATTTTAGATTGGGAGGGACATATTAAAGAATTAAAAGGTGGATTTAGGAAAACAACTAATAATAGGATGGAGCTTTTGGCTGTAATTATTGGACTAGAGTCATTAATAAATAAGCCCTCATTTGTTACAATTTTTTCTGATTCAAAATATGTTATTGATTCGATTGAGAAAAATTGGGTTTTTAATTGGGAAAAAAAAANTTTNAAAGGAAAAAAAAATCAAGATTTNTGGAAAAGNCTTCTNAAAGTATATAGACAACANGAAGTAAGGNTGGAATGGATTAAAGGCCATAATAANCATCCGCAAAATGAAAGGTGTGATTTTTTAGCNTTAGAATCTGCGAAAGNAAGTTNTTTANANATAGATGANTTTTATGAAAAAANTACAAAATGATTTANAAATTANAATANNAAGCTGACTAAGTTTTTTAATTTTACAAAATGAGTAACAAATTATTAGTTGTAGGAACAATGGCCTATGATAGTATTGAGACTCCCTATGGTAAAGCTGAAAATATTCTTGGTGGAGCGGCAACATATATAGGTTTGGCAGCATCTAACTTTCGTATTAATATTGGAATTGTTTCAGTTATTGGAGAAGACTTTAATTTAGAATATATTGAATTAATTACTAAAAGAAAAATTGATTTGACAGGTGTTGAAGAAATTAAAGGTGGAAAAACTTTTTTTTGGAAAGGTAGGTACCACGAGAACCTCAACATTAGAGATACCATAGAAACAAAATTAAATGTTTTGGAAAATTTTGTTCCAAAAGTTCCATTAAATTGGAAAACTCCTAAAATACTTCTTCTAGGTAATTTACATCCAGAGGTTCAATTATCAGCTCTGAATCAAATGAATGAAAGACCAGAATTAATTATTCTTGATTCTATGAATTTTTGGATAGACAACTTCAGAGAAACATTAGATAAAGTAATAAATAGGGTAGATGTGTTGTGTATTAATGATGAGGAGGCACTTGAGCTAACTAAACAAAAAACATTAATTGGTGCTGCAAATGAAATTCAAAAATATGGACCAAAATATGTAATTATAAAAAAGGGAGAACATGGTGCAATGTTGTTTAATAAAGAAAACATCTTTTTTGCTCCAGCATTCCCAGTCAAAAGCATTAAAGATCCTACTGGAGCAGGAGACTGCTTTGTTGGAAGTTTTGCGGGATATTTAATGAAGATAAATAAGTTTTCATTTGAAAAAATGAAAGTTGGGTTGATTTATGCTTCAGCATTAGCTTCTTTTTCTGTAGAGGAATTTGGTACACAAGCCCTTCAATCCTTGAGTAAAAATAAAATTCATAATCGTATTAACTATCTTAAGGATTTAACAAGTTTTGATTCAAAATTAATTAATTTTGACATATTATGAGTGATGCCATTAAACATGAGTGCGGAATTGCTTTACTTCACTTAAAAAAACCTTTAGGTCATTTCAAAAAAAAATACGGGACCTCACTTTATGGCATAAACAAGATGTATTTAATGATGGAGAAACAGCATAATAGAGGGCAAGATGGTGCTGGTTTTGCAAGTATTAAGCTAGATCTCCCCCCTGGACAAAGATACATTAGTAGAGTAAGATCAAATAATAACGAACCAATCCAGGATATATTCAAAAAAATAAATGATAGGGTTGCCTCTGAATTAAAAACTTCTCCAAATTTATTACAGAAACCTCAGGAATTAAAATTAAGTGTTCCATATATTGGTGAAATTATGTTGGGGCATGTCAGATATGGAACTTTTGGAAAAAATACTATAGAGAGCGTTCATCCTTTTTTACGTCAAAATAATTGGAAACACAGAAATTTAATAATTGCTGGAAACTTCAATATGACAAATGTTTCTGAGTTATTTGAAAATCTTGTTGAGCTTGGGCAACATCCAAAGGAGAGAGCAGATACAATAACTGTGATGGAAAAAATTGGACATTTTTTAGATGATGCAGTAGCAAAAATTTATAAAAAATTAAAAAAAGAAGGGTACAATAAAGTTGAAGCATCCCCACTAATAGCCTCTAGGCTAGATATGTCAAAAGTTTTATCTAAAGCATCAAAAAACTGGGATGGAGGCTATGCAATAGCTGGTATGCTTGGTCATGGAGAGTCATTTGTTTTAAGAGACCCTTCAGGGATAAGACCAGTATATTATTATGAAGATGAAGAGCTAGTTACTATTGCCTCTGAGAGACCAGTTATTCAGACTGTTTTTGATGTTGCTTTCTCAAAAATTAAAGAACTTCAGCCTGGAAAAGCATTAATAACTAAAAAAGGCGATAATGCAAAAATCGTAAAAGTTTTAGATGAANTACCAAAAAAATCATGTTCTTTCGAAAGAATTTATTTTTCAAGAGGAAGTGATGCAGAGATATACCGAGANAGAAAACTNCTNGGAAAAACAATCTTTCCAGAAGTTTTAAAATCTATAGANTCAGATATAAAAAATACAGTCTTTTCCTTTATACCAAATACAGCTGAAACGTCATTTTATGGAATGATTGATGCTGCACAAGAATACATAAAAAAAATACTTTTAGAAGTAATCTCAGCTAAATCTCGGGATAAAAAAAACTCTCTGAAGGAATTAATTTCTTTAAAGCCTAGAATTGAAAAAATTGCAATTAAAGATGCTAAATTGAGGACCTTTATTACAGAAGACTCAAGTAGAGATGATCTTGTTGCTCATATTTATGATGTAACCTACGGAGTAATNAAAAAAACTGATAATCTAGTCATAATTGATGACAGTATCGTAAGGGGAACTACCTTAGAGAAAAGTATTTTAAGAATGTTAGATAGATTGAATCCAAAGAAAATTATAATAGTCTCAAGCGCTCCTCAAATTAGATATCCTGATTGTTATGGAATTGATATGGCTAAACTAGAGGATTTCATCGCCTTTAAAGCNGCANTATCACTTCATGAGGATAGNGGTAACAAAAAAATAATTTTGGATTCCATTTACAATAAATGTAAAGATGCGATAGTTAATGATATTCAAGAAACAGAAAATTTTGTTAAAGAAGTGTATAAACCATTCTCTGCAAACCAAATATCTGATAAAATTGCAGACTTACTTTNAAAAAATGGTTTAAAATCAGATTTAAAAATAATTTATCAATCAATTGAAAACCTANATAAATCTTGTCCCTCTCATCTTGGAGATTGGTATTTTTCTGGAAACTACCCGACTCCAGGCGGAAACAGGGTAGTCAATAAAGCATTTATAAATTTTTATGAAGGAAAATCCGTAAGGGCTTATTAATATTATCTATGAATTTAAATCGTATAATTTATTAACATTGGACCAATTAATTAACTTAAAGAAAGCATTAATGTAATCTGGTCTTCTATTTTGATAATTTAAATAATATGCATGTTCCCAGACATCAAGACCCAAAATAGGATACCCNCCACAACCTATCCCTGGCATNAGCGGNTTATCCTGGTTTGCAGATGAACATAATTCAACNTTGCCTCCTGGATGCACACATAACCACGCCCATCCTGAACCAAATCTAGTAGCTGCAGAATTTGAAAAAGCATTTTTAAATGATTCGNANGATTCAAAAGTTAAATTTATTGCATCTAATAGNTTNCCTGAGGGTAAGCCACCTCCATTNGGACTCATACTTTCCCAAAAAAGACAATGATTAAAATATCCACCCCCATTATTTCTTAGAGCTGAATTATTCATGTNCATATTTTTAAGAATATCTNCAATAGATTTATTTTCAAGTTCTGTTCCTGCAGTTGCAGCATTTAATTTTGATGTGTATCCATTGTGATGTTTTCCATGATGAATCTCCATTGTTTTTGAGTCAATATAAGGTTCTAATGCATCATTAGAATATGGTAAGGATGGAAGTATAAAAGCCATGATAAAAATTTTATTGTTTATACAAATTTATAACTTCTTTTTCTTATTTACATTTTTTTCAGGTAAAGAAACTCTTACATTTATATGTTATTTACTTATAATGATAAAACCCTCTTTCAATTTAATTAATGCCTCTGCAGGATCTGGAAAAACATATTCTTTGGTATTTAGTTATGTAAAAGAGTTGCTTTTAAATTCGAATGACGATCATTTTCGATCCCTTTTGGCACTNACTTTCACTAATAAGGCAGTTAATGAAATGAAATCCAGAATAATTGAAACTCTTTCAGAATTTGTAAAAGNAGAAGATTGCGAAATGAGAAATAGAATTTCAGCACAAATTAATTTAGGTCANAAAGAAATTAGAAATAAATCAGAAAGAATATTAAAAAATATTTTATTTAATTATTCAGGATTTGATNTNCTNACACTTGATTCATTTACACATAGAATAATAAGATCTTTTACCCTGGAACTTAAGCTTCCCAAATCATTTGAGGTAGTAATAGAACATGATGAAATTTTGAANGAGGTCATTGATNTTTTAATTGATCAAGTAGGCATTGATAAAGAAATAACTAAATCTCTTGTTGATTATACCCATTACAAAATTGATAATAATGATAAACAGTCAATAAAAGATATCTTTTTAGANGCATCAAAAATTATTTTAAACGAAAATGATAGAAGTTTTTTAAAAAAAATAAGATCCTGTACCTCTAAAGAATTCCAGGAAACTCGAATAGAGTTAAATAAAATTAGGTTAAGGGAATCAAAAAAAGCAATCGAATTTGCCCAATCAGCTTTAAATAAATTATCATTAAACGGTTTAAATGAATCAATTTTTTCGAATGGAATGGTGATTAAACATTTCACATCAATTATTAAAAATAAATTTGAGGGAATTTACTTAAATAAGCTTGAAAAAAATTTANTTGAAGGGAAGAAAGTTATAAAAAAAACAGGNAATCCNGATCACTTAATACATTTAGCAGAAACTTTACTTCCAGAAATCTATAAATATTTTATGAATGCTAAGAAATGCATTTTAAAATGTATGTTAATTGATGAATTAAATAAACAATGGNTTCCAGTTTCATTTATTTCAATAATAGCAGATACTTTAAGCAGTTATGAGAAAGAAGAAAAAAAAATATTAATCGGAAAATTTAATGAAAAAATATCTCAAGTAGTTGAAGANTATCAAGCGCCCTTTATTTATGAAAAAATCGGAGAAAAATATAAGCATTTTTTTATTGATGAATTTCAAGACACTTCAANACTTCAATGGAAAAACTTAAAACCATTATTAGTAAACGCCCTTGAAAGTGAAGATTTAAATGGTAAATATGGTTCTGTTTTTTTGGTCGGTGATCCAAAACAGGCTATATATAGATGGAGAGGAGGAAGTATTGATATGTTTTTAAAATTTTTGAAAAAAAGAAAATTTAATAATACAGAAATTAGTATTGGTGAGCGATTAGAAAATCGAAGAAGTCTTTGTGAAATAGTTGATTTCAATAATAAGTTTTTTGAAATGGCACTTGAATCNATATCAGATTCAAAATATCGTTCGTTTTATAAAGAGTCGTTTCATCAAAATATAATATCGCCAAAAGGGGGAAAGGTTGAAATACATTTTGTCAAGGAGAGGGAAGACATAACTCATATAAAAAAAACAGCTGAAGCACTTTTAGAAGCCAAAAAAAATGGATTTGACTGGGGTTCGATGGCAATTTTAGTTAGAAAAAAAAATCAAGCAATATCAATTTTTGAATCTCTCTCAAAAATAAATATTCCAATTGTTTCTACTGAGTCACTTTTAGTTAAAAAATCTTCATCAATTAACTTAATNATTTCAGTTTTAAAGCTTAATGTTTTTCCAGAAAAATCAATTGAAAGAATTAATATTTGTAAATATTTTATTAAAAAAAATGATTTAGGTAAATATTCACATGATATTTTTGTCAACTCATTAAAGGGCTCAATTAAAGATTTTACTAATTTTTTAGTTAAAAAATTTAGATTTTCATTCAACCCTATTCAGGGTGATTATTTAAGTTTTTATGAATTGATTGAAAGTTATATTAATGATTTAGGAATTAATAAAAATTTTGACTCCCATATTGAATTCTTTTTGGAATATTGTTATGATTTTTCAATCAAATCGAATAATGTATTTAAATTTTTAAAAAAATGGGAAAGTGATTCAGAAAAATTAACTATCCCTTTACCNGATGATACTCAGGCAGTAAGAATAATGACNATNCACAAAGCAAAAGGGTTGCAATTTCCTTTTGTGGTTTTACCATTTTTGANTTCTGATTTTCAGCCANGNTTCAGAATTAGAAGACAAGTTTGGTACCCAATTGAGTTTGAAAACACATCAGTAAATTTTGGTAGAATTAATTTTTCATCAAGACTAGAAACATACAGTGAAAAATCAAAAGAAATTTTTGATAATGATAAGAAAGAAAATGAGTTAGATGCATTAAACAATCTATATGTAGCTATGACTAGAGCGGAGGTTAAAATGGTAATAATAACATCTATTTTTGAAAAGCTAAAAGCCAAAAAAAACTANAGTCAATTATTTCATNAGTTTCTGAAAAAAAATGGAGCAGCTCCCGATCTAAATNGACCATATCTTTTTGGATCTAAAGACTGTTTTTATATTCCTAATCGGAATGAAACANTAAAAAAAGACTCTATTAAACCAATATTTAACTTTCAATGGAAAAANAGATTGATAAATAAGGATTCAACTAATTCTTTGACNGAAAGAGGTGTAAAAGTGCATNTTNTATTTTCAAAAATTGAAAATTTATCAGATGTAGATTTGGCCATTGATTTTTGTATAAAACAGGGTTTTTTTAAAATTGAAAACAAATTTGAATTAAAAAATTTAGTTAATGANGTTATATCTCATCATAAATTAAANAAGGTTTTTGAAATAGGAAATAAAATTTATAATGAAAAGGATATTTTGATTCCNAAGAAAGGCCTTATTNGACCAGANAAANTAGTTTTTACGGAAACCGCATGTTATGTNATAGATTATAAAACTGGAAAACCAAAACCGGATGATAATATACAAATCAAAAATTATTCAAATTATTTAGAATCAATTACCTCATCTCCAATTATTTCATATTTAGTATACATAAATGAAACAGTAATAGTAAAAAATATTCCCAAATATGAATAAATTTTTGAATTATATTGCTGATAAAGTAAATGATAGTATAGAGGATCTTTCAAATTTAAAGCTGATTCTACCCAGTAATAGGGCTTCATTATTTTTAAGAAATATACTTATACGAAAAATAAAAAAACCNACATTTTCTCCATCAATAATTAGTATTTCAGATTTTATTGAGGAATTATCTGAAATAAAAAGAGTTAGTAAAACATCAGCTATTTTTGAAATGTATGTAACATATTGTGAAAATATTTCAAAAAAAGAACAGGAAAATTTTGANGATTTTATGGGATGGGCCAATATTTTAATAAATGATTTTAATCTAATTGATAATTATTTAGTTGATCCAAAAGCAATTTTTTCAAATATGCTTTCTACNAAAGAAATTGAGGATTGGGGAGCATTGAATGATATNAAGGGATCAAATAAAAATATTAAGTTTTGGAAAAAAATACCTAAAATATATTCATCTTTTTCTAAATCTCTAATTAAAAAAGGTTTTGGAACTTCTGGTATTCAATCAAGAGAGGCGATAAAAAATTTAGAATTATACATGTCTGAGAATTTTAAACCCCATTATTTTATTGGATTTAATATGTTAAATAAAGCAGAGAGCACAATAATTCAAGAATTTATATCCCAAAATAAAGGGAAAGTTTTTTGGGATTTAGACCATGAATTTTATTATGACGATAAAAATACGGCAGGAAAACATATTAGNTCTTATTACAAGGAATGGAGTTGTTTGAGAGATANAAAACCAGAAGGGCTATCAAAATATTATGAAAANGAAAAAAACTTTCACATAATTGAAACATCTAATAAGATTAGTCAAGTAAAATATGCTGNGCAAATAATCAATGGCTGGAAAATAGAAGGTCAAGTCCCCAAAAAGGGNGTGATCGTTGGTGATGAGGAAACACTACCCGCTCTTTTGTCGGGAATTGATATAGACACTAAGGATTGGAATGTAACAATGGGNATACCCATAAAAAATTCTGAATTTCAGGGTGTAATCAACTCAATTTTTGAGATGCATATAAATACATCGAATAAAAAGTTTTTNTATGAGGACATCCTATCNGTTTTNACNAANACNCTAATAAAAAAACAATTTGANAATGAAAAAATTAATTTAAGAGATAAAATAAAAAAATTAAAAAANTCAAATNANANTTTATTTAAATCAAATCAATTNTANACNCAAAAAAAATCTTTTGAGTATNTTTTATTTAAATCTNTAGATTCNGCNTCAGNNTTNATNNTAAAANTAAANAAAGTACTTAAATATTTTGAAAAAGATAATTNTAAAATTAAAAATGACTTGATCACAAGTAATGATTTGAATAAAATAAAAGATATTTTATCNNAATTATTNACCTATACAGAAANNATTNCAGATTTTTCTCTTGACNTNCTNTTTCATATTTATAANAAAANTCTTGAAGAAGAAAAATTAAATTTTTCTGGNGATTATGATTCTANAATTCANATNACAANTCTTTCAGAAACAAAATTAATTGANTTTGATACNGTANTATTAACAAATGTTAACGANGGGATTTTNCCNTCNGGAAGGTCNGGTGAAAGNTTTTTACCNTTTGATATAAAAAAANANTATGGCCTTCCAACTTTTTTTGATTACGACGCAAGAGAAACNTATCAGTTTTACCAACTNATTCAAAATGCANAGGAAATATACNTNCTATATAGTAATAGTGAAAAAGGATTNGGNGGTTTAGAAAAAAGTAGATTTATACANCAACTNATAAATTTCAATAAANCGAATCATAAAATAAATTTTNTAAAGACAAGNAATCTTTTTGAAGATGAAGCGANGNTTGAGATTAAAAAAACCACTAAAATGGTCGATTTAATAAAAGCTAAAGTAAAAGAGGGAATTTCNCCCTCNACNTTATCAAAGTTTTTGANAGATCCAATGAGTTTTTATTTTGATTACGTNNTGGGAATAGAANANGAGAAAGAANANTCAAATATTGTTGAGGCNANAGANAANGGAAATATAGCNCACGAAACATTAAAANAANTATATGATCCATATGTATCAANATATNTNAATAAAAATGATTANNANGAAATTCTANNCAGGCTACCTATTGTATTNAATNAANAGTTTAATAGAATNCTATGGTGGAAANCNTGAAAGAACAGGATACAATTATTTAATTTATGAAGANATNAAGAAGCAATGTAAAGANTTTCTTCTATTAGAAAAGGNANTAATTCANAAAGGAAANANTTTAAAAATAATTGCATTAGANGANGAANTTAAATATAACNTGCATATTGANGGATTNCCNAGTAAAANTAAATTATANGGNTTTATTGATAGAATTGATGAGTGGAATGGACAAATTAGAATCTCTGATTANAAAACNGGAACTGTAAAAAAAGATAAACTGAANTTNTTTTCTGATTTTGCTTTTGATNATTCAAATAANAAAAAAAATTCCGATNATAGATCTTTATTCCAACTTTTAGTTTATTCATATGTATATTTNAAACAAAATTCTTNNANNNATAAAATTAAGGCAGGTATAATNCCCTTNAAAACTCCNAAGGATTATTTTTANCCCATTACNANNTCAAAAGAAAAAAATAANAACNATTTTTTATTAANNGANAATTTCATNCACTTTGAANAGGAATTATTAACCATTTTTACAAATTTATTTGATGAAAAATTGCCATTCTTTGCTGATGATTCAGAATAATTTCTTTATAATAGCATTATATATCACAAAATTATGGTAAATAAAGATGATTTTGATAAGATAGACACTAATAAGGATGGTGTTATTTCTGAGGAAGAATTTGAAAAAGGAAAAGATGTTTTGTCCGAAGAAAAAGGAGTAGAAAAGGAAAAACTCAATTGGTTTTTGAGATTAATAACTCTCGGAGACAGATTTTCATATAAAGATTTGATGGATAGGGCAAAACAAGCTTTTGTTCAATTCATTGTTGTTTTTTTTGGTGTTTTAATCTCATTCGGTGTAGAACAAAAGGGAGATGATTTTGAAGATAGGGANTGGAATATTGAAAATTTACATAATCTTCTTGATGAGATGAATGGTTTAAAAGCATATACTGAGGAACATTTAATGACTGTTGAATATATAAGAGGAGAATACAAAGACTTACTCGAAAATTGGGAAAGTGATAAAAGATCCCTATTTATATGGATTTATGGACCAGATGATTATGGATTTCCATTAAAGGAATATACCAACCGAATGCCTTTTGATCCGGATAGAAGAGTATATGAGACAATAAAACTTGATGGAACATTTCGATTTTTGGGCACAGAAGTCGCAAAAGCAGTTTATGATGCTTATGATGGTACATTATACCAGTATATAAAAATAAATGCTGATAAAGAAGAAGAGGTTTTTACAAAAAAATTTAATGATAGAGTAGACAGTAAATGGATATATGATTTAGATATGATTGATTTTGATGATCCACAATTTTGGCTAAAAAATAAAAAGTATATTCAAGACGACTACTTTGTAAAGTATAATATTTTCAAAAGAATTGAGCTTTGGGATCAAACAATCGAACAGATTGGTGAATATTTAAAACTAGTTGACAAGAGTATATCTACACTTCAAGATGAGATTAAAACTAAGGATGAAGAAATTGAAATTATTTATTGGGTTTTCTAAGATATTTCTCAACTAATCCTGCACTTATCTTTCCAGAAATTAATGATGGTGGAACACCAGGTCCAGGGACTGTTAGTTGACCACAAAAGTATAGACCTTTAACTTTTTTACTTTCCAGTTTTGGTCTCAAAAATGCAGTTTGAAATAATGTCATTGCCATCCCATAAGCATTGCCCTTATAAGAATTATATTCAGAAATAAAATCATTTATACAAAAAGACTCCTCGAACAGAATATGCTTATTAATCTCTTGTTCAGTTCTTTGTTCTAATCTATTTATTACAAGATCTAAATATTTTTTTCGTAATGTTGGAGTATCATTTAATCCTGGAGCTAGAGGGATTAAAATGAAGCATGCTTCTTTTCCTGAAGGAGCCATTGATAGATCAGATTTTGAGGGAAAATTTACATAGAATAATGGATCATCAGGCCATTTTGGATTATCATATATTTCGGTTGCATGTTTGTCAAAATCCACATCAAAAAAAAGAGTATGGTGTGCTACATCTTTAATTTTTTTATTTAAACCAATGTAAAATAAGAGAGAAGATGGCGCAAAGGTTTTTTTACTCCAATAATTTTCACTGTATACTCTTAATTTCTTATCTAAAAGTGTCTCGGTATGATGATAGTCAGCACCACTCAAAATTACATCTGCATTATATAATATTTTATTAACTATTACCCCACTGGCTTTATAGTCATTTACGATAATTTTTTCTACCGAAGAATTTAAATGAAATTTAACACCCAAAGATTTTGCCAGTTTTACCATTCCTTCAATAACCGAGTAAATACCACCCTCAGGATGCCAAGTTCCTAAGCCATAGTCTGCAAAATTCATAAAATTATAAAAGGCTGGTGTATCTTTGGGTTTAGCACCTAAAAATAATACTGGAAATTGAAGTAGCTGCCTTAATTTAGGATTTTTAAAATTCTTAAAGACATCATCTTTAATGTTTCTTATAAATAAATTTAGTTTTTTTACCGTTTCAAAAGTAATTAATTCAAGGGGGGATTTTCCTGGCCTATAAACAATTTTATTTATGGCTATATCATAATTTTTTTTAGCCTTTTCAATAAATTTTTTAAGCTTTTTGCCACTTCCATTTTCCTCCTTTTCAAAAACACTTATTATTTTATCCAGATTTCCTTCAATTACTATTTTTTCCTTTGTTCCAAAATAAACTTCATAGGCTGGGTCTAATTTTTTTAAATTATAATATTCACTTGGACTTTTGTTAAAATCATTAAAAAATCTTTCAAAAATATCTGGCATCCAGTACCAGGATGGTCCCATATCAAAGGTAAACCCATCTTTTTTAAATTGCCTAGCACGTCCGCCTAAACTTTCATTTTTTTCAAAAACCTCAACTTGGTAGCCCTTCTTTGATAAATAACAAGCAGAGGATAATGAGGAAAATCCAGATCCAATAATTATCACTTTTTTATTCATAATAACATATTTGTATTTTCAGCTGTTTTTAATATGTTAAATAATTTTTAAAATTATTTTTTGTTTCTTTTACCAGACTTTATAATTTCTTCAACAAAAGATGCGCTAATCACTCCTGTTGGGATTGCAACAATTCCAATACCAACAAGTGAAATAATTGATGCAAAAATTTTACCACCAACAGTTATTGGATATACATCACCGTAACCGACAGTTGCTAGTGAAACAGTTGCCCACCATATTGATTCTGATATACTAGAAAATTTTTCAGGTTGAGCACTATTTTCAAGATAGTAAATAGCAGATGCTGAAAATAAAATAGTTAGAATAGAGAGAAAAAGAGTAAACTTTAATTCGCTTTTTACAGCTCCCAGTGCTTTAGCAAAAAGCTTCAATGATTCAGAGTCTCTACCCAATTTAAAAATNCTTGTTAATCTAAACAACCTTAATATCCTNANGAACCTTCCATCAATTTTTGTAAACTGGTTTAAGAAGAAAGGTAATATTGAGATTAAATCTATTATTCCAAATAGACTAGTNGTGTATGATATAACTCCTTTTANCTTTGATTTTTTATATGCATGAGAAATACGGTAGAGATATTCTACAGAAAAAATGCAGATNGAAATAGCTTCAAAAATATAAAACTCATNACNATANATNGATCTGACAGANACATGAGATTCAGCTATCATCGCAATTATATTTGCGATAATTAGAATGTAAATGAATTGATCAATACGTTTATGATAATTCATTTATTTTTTTTTATGTCGATTACTATTCCAACCATTACTATGATTGATGTAATTATGACTAAAATGGCAACAAATTTAGGAGTCATTTAAAATAATTTTCAGCTAAATTAATTAAAACTAATAAGAAAAATATTATAAAGATTATTATATNNAAAATATAAATAAATGAACGAAATTTGTANTNAAATAATCTTGCTTGATCAGNTTTAAAATTGAAGNATTCTAAAAAAGATTCNTTTACTACNTTAACTCTTTTTTCTTTTGGAAAAAACTGGTANTGGCCATTNANACAAATGGCTTTTAGTAAAAAAAATTTTAAAGAGNAAAATGGACTNGAGTTTATTCGAGTTATGGGAACTGGNGGAGGNTCNGGCTTTAGTTTAAGACCNGATTTTAGTACATATGCAATTTTNTGTGTTTGGAAAAATAAAAATTCTTCCGAATTATTTTTTAAAAGTCATGAAATGTTCAATCGATATATTAGAAAATCAATTAGTGTAAGACATTTAGAAATGAAAGCAATTAAAAGCCATGGATTTTGGGATAGTTTGCAACCATTTAAAAATCAAGAAATTAATGATGAAATTATTGATTTACCTATTGCTGTTATAACTCGTGCTACACTAAATTGGAGAATGTTAATTCAATTTTGGAAATCAGTACCGAGAATTAGTAAAGCCATTCAAAATGCAAAAGGTGTATTTTTTTTTAAAGGTATAGGAGAATTACCATTTATTCAACAAGCAACAATAAGTATCTGGAGAAGTAATGATTTCATCAATAGTTTCGCATATCGTAATGAAGACCATAAATTAGTTATAAAAAAAACTAGGCAAAATAATTGGTACAAAGAAGATCTTTTCTCAAGNTTTAAAGTGATTTTAGATTCAACTACTAAATTTAAATAATGAAGAAGGCGATAATTATTGGTTCTGGTATTGGTGGAATTGCTTTAAGTATTCGTCTCTCCAAAATGGGCTATTCAGTTAAAGTTTTTGAATCAAATTTATATCCAGGTGGAAAAATACATTCAATTGAAAAGAATGGTTTTAGATTTGACGCTGGGCCATCACTATTTACAATGCCAAACTATGTTGATGATTTATTTAAATTATGTGGAGAGAATCCAAGGGATTTTTTCAATTACAAAAGAAAAAAGATTGGATGTAAATATTTTTGGGAGGATGGAACAGAACTAGTTGCTTATGGTGAAAAAAAAGAATTTATAAAAGAAGTTGAAGAAAAATTAGATGTCCCAAAAAAAGTTTTAATTAAATATTTTGATAGGGCAAAAATAAAGTATGATAACACTACACCTTTATTTTTAAATAAGTCTTTGCATAAGGTTAAGACTTTTTTTTCAAAAGAAACATTCAAAGCGCTTTTATCGTTTAATAAATATGATATTTTTAAAAGTTTACATCAAATTAATAAAGAGGAACTAAAAGAACCTCATTTAATTCAGCTTTTTGACAGGTTTGCCACTTACGTGGGATCAAATCCGTTTCAGGTCTCAGGGATGATGAGTTTAATTCAGCATTTAGAAAATCATTTTGGCACTTATATTCCTCTAAAAGGAATGGTAAGTATAACAGAATCACTAGTAAATTTAGCAAAAAGACAGGGAGTAGAATTCTTATTTGAAAGTAATGTTGATAAAATTATAATTGAAAATAATATAGCTAAAGGAATCATGAGTAATGGACACTTTTCTTCCTCAGATATAGTAATAAGTAATATGGATATTAATCCAACATATAATATTTTGATGCCAGAGATTTCCAAACCAAAAAAAATCGTTAGAAACAATCCATCAAGCTCAGCTTTAATTTTTTACTGGGGAATATCAAAACAAAATCCAAATCTGGATTTACATAATATTTTCTTTTCTAATAATTACAAGGAGGAATTTGAAGAAATTTTCAAAAACTATAATATCTCTGATGATCCTACAGTTTATATTAATATAACTTCAAAAGACATTAAAAACGATGCTCCAAAAAACTGTGAAAATTGGTTCGTAATGGTAAATGCTCCCTATGACACTGGTCAAGATTGGGATTTAATGATTAATAAGGTCCGTAAATCTGTACTAAAGAAAATATCTCGAAATCTAAAAGTGGATATTTCTGAAAATATAATAACAGAAGAAATTTTAACACCAGTAACAATTCAGAGTAAAACCAAATCACATTTAGGGGCTTTATATGGTCCCTCAAGTAATAAAAGATTATCTGCTTTTTTTAGACATTCAAATTTCTCAAATGACATAAAAAGTTTATTTTTTTGTGGTGGGAGTGTTCATCCTGGTGGTGGAATTCCAATTTGTTTGTTATCTGCCAAAATAACTGCTGAGCTAATTAATAACATTGATAAATGACCAAATTCATTAGTTTTTCGTTTTTATCGATTTCGATTATTGTAGTTTGGCTTTTTCATTTATCAGGAATTTTAGGTATTTTTTTTGGTGATAGCGAATGGTTTATATCCGCTACTCCTTTAAATTTAATTTTATCTCTTGTCTTGTTATTGTTAAACTCAAATGACTCAAATAAAATTGTAATGATTGCATGTGTAGCTTTTATTATAGGAATGTTTGCTGAAATATTAGGTGTTAACTATGGATTAATTTTTGGTAATTATGTATATGGACAAGCTCTTGGTCCAAAAATGTTTAATGTTCCAATTTTAATTGGCTATAACTGGGCAATGGTATT
>PAHL01000017.1 GCA_002711185.1 Flavobacteriaceae bacterium | reverse complement strand
TGAGAAAAATCAAATTGATTATCAATTGATAAAATATTTACAAGAACTTTATTATTGGAATATGATTTATAAACAGAGTAAATCATATCATGGCTTCCACCAATTAAAACAGTAATTATATTTATTTTTTGTAATTCATTACATATTTCAGTTAAAGCAAAATAAGTGTCAGTAACTATTTCTCCATCAGGTAAATTACCAAGATCCGCAATCTCAAATCCCCAGTTTCCTGGATAAAGCTTGTAAAAGCTGATTCGAAAAGAATCCAAATCATAATTAGACGTTGGAAAAAAAGCATTTCTATTTTCAGTTAAACCAATTAAAACAACTTTTACACCATCAAGATCAGGAATACCGTTATCTTCGGTATGAACCTTAATAGTTTTTCCTATAACCTGGTCTGGACATAAATCTAAATTATTTAAAGATGTCACTGAAATCGGATTTAAAACATCTAAACTCATCACTTTTTATTTAGATTTTTTTTTCTTTTTTGAAAATGAAGCTATTTGATCTTTAGCTTCTTGAAGAGTTATTTTAGATGCATTTATTGTCTTAGGAAGCTCAATTTTTATTTTTCCTTTAATAATATTTGACCTACCCCATCGAGCTTTTTCTATTCTAATTCCATCCGTTTCCCAGTTGGAAATTATCTTTTCCTTTTCTTTTTTCAATTTATGAATTATCAACTCTTTAATATCTGATTCACTCAAATTATCATAGTCGTAACTTTTATTCACATTAATAAATAAATCATTCCACTTAATAAAAGGGCCAAAACGACCCTTGCCTTTAGTCACAGGCATTCCCTCATAATTATATATTGGTGCATTAGATCTGTTCTTCTCCTCAATTAAAACCATAGCTGAATCATAATCAACCTCGGAAGGAATCATACCCTTGGCCAAGGAAACAAAAGTTTTTCCATATTTTATGTAAGGGCCATATCGCCCATTATTCACTGTAATAGTTTCACCTTCATATTCACCAAGATTTTTTGGGAGTTTAAATAAACTTAAAACTTCATCTAAAGTTATATTTTCTAGTTTTTGGTCAGGATTCAGACTAGCATACTGAGGTTTTTCATCATCATCCGTATTTCCAATTTGAGCTAATGGTCCAAACTTTCCAAGCCTAACTTTTACTATTCTTCCACTATCTGGATGGTCTCCTAAAATTCTTTCGCCAGACTCTCGCTGAGCATTTTCTTTAACATGGTCTACAGTATTGTGAAAATCAGAGTAGAAATTTTTTAACATTTTTTTCCATTGTTGATTTCCATCAGCTATTCTATCAAAGCTTTGCTCAACTTCTGCAGTAAAATTATAATCTAAAATATTCTTAAAATTACTAACCAAAAAATCGTTAACAATTGACCCTATATCAGTGGGAACTATTTTACCTTTGTTAGAACCTACTTTTTCAACCAAATTATTCTCATTTACTTGATCTTTAAATAAGCTTAGGCTAATGTATTTTCTCTCATTTCCTTCATCATCTCCCCTTTTCACATAACCCCTATTTTGGATTGTTGAAATTGTTGGGGCATAAGTTGAGGGCCTGCCTATTCCAAGTTCTTCAAGTTTCTTTACCAAAGCTGCTTCGCTGTATCTTGATGTTGGTTTTGAGAATTTTTGAATAGATTTTAAATCTTTAATAAAAAGTTGTTCTTTATTCTTAATTGCAGGTAAAATTCCTTGATTTTCATTAGTATCCTCATCTGTTCCTTCTATGTAAACCTTCAAAAATCCTTCAAAAATAATTATTTCTCCTGTTGCAGTGAAAAACTCAGTAAAACTGGAAGATTGAATTTTAAGTTGAGTTCTTTCTAACTTAGCATCAGTCATTTGAGAAGACATAGTTCTTTTCCAAATCAATTGATATAAACGAGTTTGATCATGATCGGCTGATATATTAATTTTTGACATATCAGTTGGCCTGATTGCTTCATGAGCCTCTTGAGCAGATTTATTTTTAGATTTATAATTCCTTTGTTGTGCAAATTCATTACCATAAAGCTTTTCAATTTGCTCTTTTGCAGAGTCTTGAGCCTCTTTTGATAAATTTACACTATCTGTTCTCATGTAAGTGATTAAACCAGATTCATATAATCTCTGAGCTAATGTCATAGTTTTACTTACCGAAAAATATAATTTTCTTGATGCCTCTTGCTGAAGTGTTGATGTCGTAAAAGGAGCTGTTGGAGATTTTTTAGAAGGTTTTTTCTCAACACTTTCAATAAAATAAGAAGAGTTAATATTTTTTTTCAAAAACTCATACGCACTTTTTCTATTTTCAAATGACTTGTTTAGTTGTGCTCTAAATGAGTTTTTATTATTTGTTTCAAAGATTGCATTTGTTCTAAACGATTCCTTAGGGACAAAATTTTGAATTAATCTCTCCTTCTCAACAATCAACCTTACCGCAACTGATTGAACTCTTCCAGCAGAAAGTCCTCCTTTTACTTTAGTCCATAAAACCGGAGAAAGCTTGTACCCTACTAGTCTATCCAAGACTCTTCTTGCCTGTTGGGCATTAACTAGATTCTCATCTATTGATCTTGGAGATTTAATAGCTTCTAATATCGCATTTCTGGTTATCTCNTGNAAGACTATTCTTTTGGTATTNTTGGNATCCAAGTTNANTTGTTGAGATAAATGCCAGGCTATTGCTTCGCCNTCCCTGTCNTCATCTGAAGCCAACCANATAGTCTCTGCATTTTTGGCNAAGCTTTTTANTTCTTTAACAATTTTTTTCTTNTCGNTAGAAACAATGTATTTTGGGGAAAAATCTGAATCAACATCAACNCCCANTTCNTTNGANGGAAGGTCGGCAATATGTCCNAAACTNGAAGTTACTTTAAATTCNNTTCCTAAAAATTTTTCAATAGTTTTTGCTTTNGCTGGNGATTCTACAATAACTAAATTTTTGGCCATAATGAGGAATTTTTTGAGAACAAAAGTATATAGTTTTTTTTATTATTAATAAATAATCTCAAAACTAGACTGATTTTCTAATGTTTCAATTAAAATTTTTGAAGAATTATGAAAGATTATAATCTACTGACAATTTGGCATAATTCATTTTATTTACTTATTTTTGTTCTTTGAATTTCAATTCTGGAGGTTAGATAAAATGAAAGATTTAAAAGAACAAAAAATAGTTATAAACCCCAATAAATATAATGTAGAAGCAACTAATATTTTAGTTCAAGAAACCGATAAAATTGGTTCTATTTTAGAAACAAAAGAAAACCCAAAAAAATTCTATATCGAAAGTTATGGATGTCAAATGAACTTTTCTGATAGTGAAATTATTGCTTCTATACTTCAAAAAATTGGATATATCTCAACAAAAGAATTAAACGAAGCTGACCTAATTCTCATAAATACATGCTCCATAAGAGAAAAGGCAGAACTGACTGTTAGAAAAAGATTAAAATTTTTTCAGTCTGTCAAAAAATTCAAAAAAAATCTAAAGATTGGTGTTCTCGGTTGTATGGCTGAAAGACTAAAACATAAATTTATTGAAGAAGAAAAAATAGTTGATCTTGTAGTGGGACCAGATGCGTATAAAGATATTCCTAACTTATTGAATGAAGTTGAAAACAATAGAGATGCCGTCAACGTAATTCTTTCAAAAGAAGAAACATATGGTGATATTTCGCCGGTCCGAATAGATTCAAACGGAGTAACAGCCTTTGTAACGATAACAAGAGGATGTGATAATATGTGTACTTTTTGTGTTGTTCCTTTTACACGTGGACGCGAAAGAAGTAGAGATCCAAAAAGTATTTTAAAGGAAATAAATGACTTATCTGAAAGAGGTTTCAAAGAAATTACATTACTTGGACAAAATGTTGATAGTTACTTGTGGTATGGTGGAGGATTAAAAAAAGATTTTGTTAAATCTTCACAACTTCAGCAAAAAACAGCAATAAATTTCTCCAAATTACTTAATCTAATAGCAAATACATTCTCAAAAATGAGAATTCGATTTTCTACCTCAAATCCACAAGATATGTCAATTGATGTTCTAAGTATTATGGCAAAGCATCANAATATTTGTAAACATATACATCTTCCAATTCAATCTGGAAGCAACAAAATATTAAATAAAATGAATCGATCTCATACAAGAGAAGAATATTTTAAATTAATTGATGAAATTCGTGAAAAACTNCCTGATTGTGGGNTATCACAAGATATAATTGTAGGTTTTCCGGGCGAAACCAATAAAGATCATNATGATACTATTACNTTAATGGAATATGTCAAGTATGATTTTGGTTTNATGTTTGCGTACTCTGAGAGACCTGGAACATTGGCTTCAAGAACAATTGAAGACAATGTTCCATTAGAAATTAAAAAAANTCGACTNAAAGAAATAATTTCACTTCAACAAAAACACAGTAANTTCAGGACAAAACGTTTCTTAAATAAAACTGTTTGCGTATTAATTGAAAAGGAATCTAAAAAAAGTATAGCAGAATGGAGTGGAAGAACAAGTCAAAATACAGTTGTTGTTTTTCCCAAGGAAAATTATTTAGTTGGTGATTTTGTGGATGTTAAAATTCACAAAGTAACATCTGCAACATTAATAGGAATAGCTGTCAAAAATTCAAAACAAGTTAATTAAATGANAGATTTNCAATCAATTAAACAGCGTCATGGTATTATTGGAAGNAATAACATGTTAAACAGGGCACTTGAAAAAGCTTTAAGGGTCTCCGCCACTGATATATCAGTTTTGGTTACAGGTGAAAGTGGAGTNGGAAAAGAAAGTATTCCNAAGATAATACATCAAAATTCACAAAGAAAACACTTTAAATACATTGCAGTAAATTGTGGCGCAATACCAGACGGAACAATTGATAGTGAATTATTTGGTCACGAGAAAGGGGCTTTCACTGGAGCGACATCGTCTCGTAGTGGTTATTTTGAAGTTGCAGACGGTGGTACAATTTTTCTCGACGAAGTAGGAGAATTACCATTGTCTACTCAGGTCAGATTGCTTAGGGTTTTAGAAAATGGTGAGTTTATAAAAGTTGGTTCTTCAAAAGTCCAAAAAACAAATGTAAGAATTGTTGCTGCAACAAATCTAAAAATATCAGATGCTATTTCTAAGGAAAAATTTAGAGAAGATCTTTACTATAGACTTAGTACAGTTGAAATCAATTTACCCCCATTAAGAGAGAGAAAAGAAGACATACCATTACTTTTTAGAAAATTTGCAGCGGACTTTGCAGAGAAGTATAAAATGCCAAAATTAAAAATTAACCATAGTGCNGAGAGGTCTCTTCAAAACTATCAATGGGCAGGAAATATAAGACAATTAAGGAATGTCGCTGAACAATTATCAATACTTGAGCAAGACAGACTAATATCAACTGACACAATTNAAAACTATCTTCCCGAATCAATACATCAGTTACCAGCTTTGATTAATGAAAAAAAGTCTAATTCAGACTTTTCTTCTGAAAGAGAAATTTTATATAAAGTGTTATTTGATATGAAATCTGATCTCAATGACTTAAAAAAATTAACTCTAGAATTGATGCAAGATGGAGATTCAACAAAAACCAAAGAAAAAAATCAAAGTCTAATTCAAAAAATATATAACAAAAGTGAAAACTCTGAGAATATTAAAGATGANACACTAGAGATTAAAAAGGAAAAAATTTCAAATAAAAAAGATAAGTATGATTATGCAGAAACCATAATCGAAGAGGAACCTCTATCCTTGTTAGATAAGGAAATTGAGATGATAAAACAAGCACTTGAGAGAAGCGAAGGAAAAAGAAAAAAGGCTGCTGATGAGCTTGGAATTTCAGAGAGAACATTGTATAGAAAAATAAAACAATATGATTTAAATGAATTGGANGAATAGACTTATTTACTATTCATGTATTATGCTATTATTTTTAAATATTAGTTGTGGATTTTACTCTTTCACTGGGGCCTCTATACCTGCTGGTACAGAAACTTTTCAAGTAAATTTTTTTGAAAATCTTGCCGCCAATAAACCAGGGTCGATTGTAGAGCCAGGACTAGACCAAGAATTTACAATAGCAATGCAAGACTTATTTTTAAACCAAACTAATTTATCAATTGTTAATAAAGGAGGTGATTTAATATATGAGGGAGAAATTACTGAGTTTAGCGTAACTCCTATGGCAGCTACATCAGAGATAAAAGCTGCTCAAAATAGATTAAATATGGAGGTGAATGTTAGATATTTTAACTCAAACAAAGAAGAGGATAATTTTGAAAGAAGATTCTCACATTTTTTTGATTTCCCAGCAAATAATCAAGTTTATGATGTTAAAGATGAGGCTTTGAAGGAGATTTTTGAAAGGATAACTCAAAATATTTTCAATGAAACACTTGCTAAATGGTAGTTCTATGAGTAAATCAGATTTCACAAATATATTTTCGAATTTTAATCCTCTTAATAAAAAGATAAAAAATGAATTAGAAAAAATAACTAAAATATATCCCTATTTCCAAACTGCTCACTTTTACTATGTCAAATCACTTCAAAAGCAAGAATCAGTTGACTACAAAAATATTTTAGAAGTTACAGCAATAAAAACTTTTGACAGGAGTCTTTTACTGAAATGGGTAAGTGATAACACTAAAATATTCAACAATAAAAAATTGGATATAAGAAATAAAGTAAATGTTAAAGAGGGAGAGTTTTTTGATATAAATCCCTCTGTAAATAAAGATAAAATTGATAAATTAAATTTCTTAGAATGGATTTCATTTACAGAAAAAAAGTCATATTTAGAGGAAAAGGTTGGAATCAATTCAATAAATGTGAATTCATTTTTAGAAAAAAACNCAANAATAAATAAATTAAAAAAAGATTCGAANCACGAGCCTGATATTAATTTTATATTGAAAAACAGTTTTTCCCCTGAAGAACTGATGACAGAAACACTAGCGAAAATATTTGTTAAACAACAAAAATATAATAAAGCAATNCAGGCATATAAAATTTTGAGTTTGAAATATCCAGAAAAAAGCACTTTATTTGCAGACGAAATTGACAAATTAAAAAAACTCAAAAAGAATAAAACATGACTACATTTTACATATTTATTGGTTTAATAATATTTTTTTGTTGTTTATTAATCTTAGTAATAATGGTCCAAAATCCAAAAGGGGGTGGATTATCGTCATCCTTTGGTGGTGGTGCTCAACAAATGGGAGGTGTCCAAAAAACAACTGATTTCCTAGATAAAAGTACGTGGATTCTTGGAGCTGCATTNTTGATTTTAATCTTGTTGTCAAACCTTGCTCTAGAAAGAGGTAATAAAAATTCTGAATCCAAACTTNTAGANTCTGGAAGTATTGAAGAATTTATTCCTGAAGAAAGTNTATCTGAACCATTAATTCCNGAAGTTAAAGACTAAAATTTTACTATGCCTCATGACAGTATGACATTTTTTTTTATTTATAAATAAAATTTTATCACTGGCATAGTTTATGAACAAGTATTAGAAACAAATTTATTAAAATGAGTAAAATTAGTATAAAACCACTTGCAGATAGAGTTCTAATACTGCCTCTTGATGCTGAAACAAAAACTGCTTCGGGTATATATATTCCCGACAGCGCTAAAGAAAAACCACAAAAAGGAACTGTTAAAGCAGTTGGTCCTGGAACATCTGAGAATCCAATAACTGTAAAGGTTGGTAATACCGTTCTTTACGGAAAATATGCTGGGACTGAGCTTAATCATGAAGGTGTTGATTACTTAATGATGAAAGAAAGTGACTTATTGGCAATTATATAACTAAAAAAAATAATCATGGCAAAGAAAATTATATTTGATGTAGATGCTAGAGATGGTGTCAAACGTGGAGTTGACGCACTGGCAAACGCTGTAAAGGTAACACTTGGTCCTAAAGGTAGAAACGTAATTATTGGGAAATCATTTGGTTCTCCACAAGTTACTAAAGATGGAGTTACTGTTGCAAAAGAAATAGAGTTAGAGGATGCATTAGAAAATATGGGTGCACAGATGGTCAAAGAAGTTGCTTCCAAAACAAACGACTTAGCAGGAGATGGGACAACAACAGCCACAATACTAGCTCAATCAATAGTAAAGGAAGGATTAAAAAATGTAGCCGCTGGTGCTAATCCCTTAGATTTAAAAAAAGGTATAGATAAATCAGTNTCTGCTATTGTTTCCAACTTAGAAAAACAATCTGTTGAGGTTGGGAATTCCTCCGAAAAAATTAAACAAGTTGCTAGTATTTCAGCTAACAACGACAATAATATAGGAAGTCTAATTACTGAGGCTTTTGAGAAAGTTGGGAAAGAGGGAGTAATTACTGTTGAAGAAGCAAAGGGTACTGATACATATGTTGATGTTGTTGAAGGAATGCAATTTGACAGAGGGTATCTATCTCCGTATTTCGTTACTGATTCAGAAAAAATGCAAACAGAACTTGAAACACCTTATATTNTATTGTACGATAAAAAAATATCCGCAATGAAGGATTTACTTCCAATTCTTGAGCCAGTTTCTCAAACAGGTAAACCACTACTTATTATTGCTGAAGATGTCGATGGAGAAGCATTGGCAACCCTAGTTGTAAATAAACTAAGAGGTGCTTTAAAAATAGCAGCAGTNAAAGCCCCTGGTTTTGGAGATAGAAGAAAGGCAATGTTAGAAGANATAGCAATTTTAACTGGAGGTACTGTAATTTCTGAAGAAAGAGGATTCACGATCGAGACNACTACAATTGAAATGTTAGGAACTGCTGAAAAAGTTTCTATAGATAAAGATAATACAACAGTAGTNAATGGATCNGGAGATGCAAAAGCTATAAATGATAGAGTAAATCAGATTAAAGCTCAGATTGAATCATCGACTTCAGATTATGATAAGGAAAAATTACAAGAAAGGTTAGCCAAACTCTCCGGTGGTGTTGCTGTATTATATGTAGGTGCTCCTTCTGAAGTTGAAATGAAAGAAAAAAAGGACAGAGTTGATGATGCACTTCATGCCACAAGGGCAGCTGTTGAGGAGGGTATTGTCGCAGGTGGAGGGGTTGCTTTGCTTAACACAAAGAAAACCTTGGATAAATTAAAATCAGAGAATGCTGATGAAGGAACAGGAATTCAAATTGTTTACAAAGCGATTGAATCTCCTCTTAGGACAATTGTGGAAAATTCAGGAGGTGAAGGTTCAGTTGTTGTATCTAAAGTCTTGGAAGGAAACTCAAATTATGGTTATAACGCCAAAGATGGGACATTTGTTGATATGCTTAAAGTAGGTATTATCGATCCAAAGAAAGTTACTCGTGTTGCACTTGAAAATGCAGCTAGTGTTGCAGGTATGATTCTTACCACTGAATGTGCTTTGGTTGATATTAAAGAGGATTCTCCAGCTCCGGGTGGAGGAGGAATGCCACCTATGGGAGGAGGAATGCCTGGGATGATGTAAACTTAACCAAGTTCGTAAAAAAAAAGCCTCATAAATTTATGAGGCTTTTTTTTATTGATCATCTCTTGGATATAAACAGCAGTTTGGTAGGCCATTGTAAATTTCAAGCGGAGCTTTCAGCTCTGAAGTATCATGACCGCTATTTGAAATTGACTTGTGAATTTCTACAATATCAATTTTATTTGAATTATAAATCAATCTCAAATCATTATCTGGGATACTCCAATTCGCATACTTAACACCTTTTACAGATAAAGCAGCTTTCTCAATTCTCATTTTACACATTTCACAATTACCCGAAACTTTAAATATAGTTTTTTTATTTTTAGAAGTATCTTGGGCATTGATGGTTGAAAAAGAGAGAACAAATAATAAGTATACATATATTTTCATATTTAATAGATTTTAAATTTTATATCTCAATCCTACATAAAACATTCTCCCAAGTATTGGAGCCCAAACTTGAGAAGTATCAAATTTATTATTAAATGGTTCATTATCAAAAATAATTGGATTTTTTTGAGTAAAATTTCCAAGATTTTCAATTCCAATATAAATTTCAGAAAAATCTGAAAAGACCCTTGTAAGTTGAGTATTAATTAAAGAAAATGATGGGGATTGGTTAAAATTTGGATTGGAACTATTTTCGACCATTCTTTGGCTTCCAATCCCATTAATTGTAAAATCATANTTCCATTGTTGATTCTTTGTATTTTTTATAGAATTCCAGCTCAAATTGGTGAAAAATCGATTTTTAGGCACTAGTTGTTTTTGCTTTCTTCCACTTCGGTAATCAATGAAAACAATATCATTTTTATATGCAGATATGAATTCTAACTGAGGAGTCAAACTAATATCTAATGTGACTTGAAAACTCTTGGCTGAGCTCTCACCTTCTAAATTATAAAATGATAAACTCCCTTCTTCTTCATAATCTACAATNACTTGATTTATAAAAATTGTTTCATAATAATCCATAGTCAGCGTTGAATTTTTATTTAAAAATCTAAAATTCTTACTTAAACTAACCCCATGATTCCATGCCCTTTCTGGAAGTAAACCATAGAAAGAATTATTTGTATTAGCTATTAAAATTCTTCTATTCGTGGTAAACAATGATTGGTTTTCAGCAAAAATATTTGCGGCTTTTCTTCCACTTCCAGAAGATAATCTAACTGTTGTTGTTGAATCAATAGCATATCTTAAATGAATTCTCGGGGTAACAAATGTTCCGATATTGTTATTCACATCTAATCTAACCCCAGCAGTCCAGCTCAATTTTTCTAAATCATCATGACTCCACTCAAAAAAAACTCCAAAATTTCTATCTGTTCTTAAATAATTTTGACTATCAATATTTTCGTCATAAATNTCAATTGTATAATTTAAACCTGATTTGAATTTATTTGTTGTATTGTTGAAAATAGAATTATATAAAATATTACTGAAAAAACTTCNNTGATTNATATCATANTTTCTTAGTCCATANTATGCATCCTGATCATGTTGACTATAAGAGGCCTGGATTCCAAGACTTTTATATGGAAATTGAGGGAAAACATACCCGACTTTNATAGCTGTATCAAATCTCTTAGTATCAATTTCACTTCCCCANCGTTCAGCAAAACCTTTATCAAAATTCGGATCAAATAAAACTTGTCCAGTTTGTTTTTTATCATTCAAAAACCTCCAATTGTAGAAAATTACCCATCCTTTTAATGGATCAGTATATTGAAACCTATTTAATAGATTAACCTGATTGGCTATTGGGACATCTAAAAATTCATCAAAATTATTGTCAACTTTTTTATTTCTCTGATTTAAATGGACTAGTAAGCCTGTACTCCATTTTTCAGAAATTTTTTGATTAATNTGAGTATTTAATTCTAATCTGCCATTTCCAGATCTAAATATATTGATAAATAAAGGATCATCTTGGAATGGTTTNTTTAACTCTGTATTTATTTGNCCAGCAATACTNTCAAATCCATTTACGACACTTCCTACACCTTTAGAAACCTGAATACTTTCAACCCAAGTTCCTGGAGTAAATGTCAACCCAAAAGCTTGGGATGCTCCTCTTACCATTGGAATATTTTCCTCAGAGATTAAAATATATGGACTTTTTAATCCGAGCATACTAATTTGTTTAGTTCCCGATAAAGCATCTGAAAAGTTGACATCAATTGAAGGATTAGTTTCAAAGCTTTCAGAAAGATTACAACANGCNGCCTTTAAAAGTTCATTTGCATCTACAAGAATTATATTTTGATTTGCTGTAAAAGATAACTTTGATGATTTCTTTCTTTCAGTTATAGAAACCTCATTAAGATTTGTAGTTTGATCTTCTTTTAATTGATGGACAATATATTTTTCAGATAATACCGTTATAGTATCAGTCATAAAGCCCAAAAAACTAATTATTAATTTATTAGTTTTATCTGACATAGAAATATTAAAATTTCCTGACTGATCTGTCACTGTACCCTCACTTGTTCCCTGCCAATAAACATTTGCTCCTTCTAAGGCCAATGTTTCATATTTTTCTNTATAAACAACTTTTCCTTCAATTATTTTTTGAGCTGATAGGTTAATCACAAAGAAATAGAATAGAATATTAAAATATATATATTTAGTCATGTTATTTGATTATTTAATGATGAAAACTGTTTGCGGAGAAAACAATTTTTAATCATCCATAAACTAATAACTGAAAGTTAAGAAGGTAGAGTTTTTTCTTAAGTAATGGAGGTGGATGTAAGTTTTTTAAAGGTTTTTTAGTCCAGTAACTATCCACAACTAAATTGTTATAAAAGACTTTTTTNAAAGATTTTATTTCACAATTTAACTCTGATATTAATTCATTCTGAAAATCATTAGTGCTAAAATATAGTTGATAATCTTTACAGCATTTTTTTGAATTAAAATTGTATGAATCATCCTCTTTTTCAGAATTTGATTCATGCATTCCACATTGTTTGGGCTCATTTAAAAAGCTGACAGAAAAAAGTCTTCCTCCACAAAAATGCATACTTTGATTTATTCCTAATTGATTAAAAATCAGTAAGAAAACTATCAATGAATTAGTACCATTTTTTTGCAAACTCATTAAACAAAAATACAATATTTTAAATTAATAAATTTAAAGACATTAAAATCATTATGAAATTTTCTATTAAAGTAGCTTCGGTCATCGGTAATTTCATTGATGTTCCGAGACANGCACATTCGATTTGATTTTTTTTAACTAGAGATTTAGTAATTCCAATTGTAGTTATGCCCAGTATAAATAATGTAATAAATGAAATTATTTTAATTTTAAAATTAAATAAAAAACATAATCCTAATAAAAGCTCTATAAATGGATATAATTTTGCATAAAGCATTGATTTAACTGCTAATGGATCATATTTTGAAAAGCTTTTTGGGAAAGTTGAATAATCTAGAAATTTGAAAAAACTAAATACTATAAAAAATAAACCCATGAAATCTATCATCACTTTATTTAACACCAGATTNTGCTGGTTCAAATAATAAGTCCCAAAAATTAAATAGATAAAAATTAAAAAAAGTGGTTTTAAAGCTTTAAGTTTTTCTACTTTAATAATATCACTACCATATTTGATCATATATTTATCTCCAATAACCTCTTGGATATTTTGTTCAATTATATTTCTTTCAGATGATACCAATACTTTGCCTTCTTTAAGTTTTACAATCACATCATTCACACCTGGTANACTTGATATTTTTTCAATAATATAGTTTTCACATTTTTGACATGTCATTCCCGAAACGATTATTGTTTTTTGCATTTAAGTATTATAATTTCCTTGTTATTTAATTTAGTTAAAAAAAAAAACATCAGGAATAATAAATTTAATATTTTTACAAACAAAAAAAATGGATCTAATCCATAAATTTACTCCTAAAATTGAAAAAATTCTGAATCAAANTCCATTTAACTTAGATGATTCTTTAAACAAAATATGTCAGTTTCTTAGGACAAATGTTATTCATTTTGACTGGGTAGGATTTTATTTTCATAATAATGANAAAACCCATCTTGAACTCAAATCATTTTCTGGTGCTCCCACTGAACATAAAAAAATACCATTTGGAANAGGTGTTTGTGGTCAAGTAGCAGTCTCAAATAAAAAACTTATCGTACCTAATGTTGAATTAGAACAAAATTATTTGAGCTGTAATNTTAATGTAAAGTCAGAGATTGTAATTCCGATACTTGTAAATAAAGAAAATATTGGCCAAATTGACGTTGATTCGAATTCTGTTAATCCTTTTACTAAAAATGATATTAAATTACTAGAATATGTGTGTGATAAAATAGCCTTAAAAATTAAAACTTTGAAATATGGACTTGATTAAAATATCTTCTGCACTAATATCAGTTTATGATAAAAACGGTTTAGATCCTTTATTGGATATTTTAGTTAAAAACCAGGTTCAAATATACTCTACTGGTGGGACTAAAAGTTATATTGATTCGCTAGGTTATTCTGTTACTGCGGTTGAGGATGTTACAAGTTATCCCTCTATATTAGGTGGAAGGGTTAAAACCTTACATCCAAAAATATTCGGTGGAATATTAAATAGGAAAGAAAATAAATCAGATATTGAGGAAATTAAAAAGTATGATGTACCACAAATTGATCTTGTAATCGTTGATCTTTATCCTTTCAAGGACACAGTGAATTCAGATGCTAATGAAAGTGAAATTATAGAAAAAATTGACATTGGAGGAATTGCATTAATTAGAGCAGCTGCAAAAAACTTCAATAATGTAGTATGTGTATCAAATAAATCGGATTATAAAAAAATAGTTAATATTCTGGATAAAAATAAAGGTTTTACGTCATTGACAGAAAGAAAAGAATTTGCAACTAAAGCATTCAATGTTTCTTCTAACTATGATAGCGAAATAAATAATTACTTTAAGTCCCCAGATAAAGGATTAAAAATCGATGAGAGTAACTCAATTNCCCTCAGATATGGAGAAAATCCACACCAAAAAGGGGTTTTTTTTGGAAGGTTAAATGAGTTAATTAAACAAGTAAATGGTAAAGAAATTTCTTATAATAATTTATTAGATATAGACTCTGCGATAAACTTAATAAATGAGTTTAAGAGTTTTGGGCCAACGTTTGCAATACTTAAACACAATAATACTTGTGGGTTAGCATCAAGAAAAACNCTTAATCAGGCATATAAGNACGCACTNGCGGGAGATCCTATCTCTGCTTTTGGAGGTGTTTTAATATGCAACTGTGAATTAGATTTTTTGACTGCAGAATTAATGAAAAATCTATTTTTTGAGGTTATTATTGCTCCTAGTTATAGTCTANAGGCGTTGAGTGTATTAAAAGAAAAAAAGAACAGAATTATTTTAATTCATAATACTAANAATGATTTACCAAAAGTTAGTTTAAGATCTTGTCTCAATGGATATTTATTTCAAGATAAAGACTTGGTTACTGATAGTATAAACATTCTTNAAACTGTTACNAACACAGCTCCATCAAATGATGAAATTAAAGATTTATTATTTGCCTCAATTATATCTAAACATACAAAGTCTAATACAATTGTTTTAGTCAAAAATCAACAATTGATTTCATCTGGAACAGGTCAAACCTCTAGAGTTGATGCATTAAATCAAGCCATAATAAAAGCTAAAACTTTTGGATTTGATTTAGTTGGTTCTGTAATGGCTAGTGATGCTTTTTTTCCCTTTCCGGATTGTGTTGAAATAGCAATTAAATCTGGTATTAAATCCGTGATTCAACCCGGTGGATCAATAAAAGATAAATTATCCATAGACTATTGTAATGAAAATAATATTTCTATGGTTTTTACAGGAGTTCGTCATTTTAAGCATTAATTTGTATAANTTGCATNAATTTTTCCAAATCATGGGTTTATTTACAGAGGAAATTGCAATAGATTTAGGTACTGCTAATACACTAATCATACATAANGATAAAGTTGTTGTTGATAGTCCCTCAATAGTTGCAATTGATAGAACCACAAATAAAATAATNGCAATTGGAAATGAGGCAAGTATGATGCAGGGTAAAACCCATGAAAATATCAAAACTGTTCGACCATTAAAAGATGGAGTTATTGCTGACTTTAATGCCTCTGAGCAAATGATAAGTAAANTAATCAAAAGTATACCTGATCTNAAAAAGCGTTTCATAACTCCNTCNNTAAGAATGGTTATTTGTATCCCNTCTGGAATAACTGAAGTTGAAATGCGAGCGGTCAAAGAATCTGCTGAGCGAGTCAANGGAAAAGAGGTATANCTTATTCATGANCCNATGGCAGCTGCCATAGGAATNGGNATTGATATAATGCANCCAAANGGAAATATGGTAGTNGATATNGGTGGNGGAACAACAGAGATTGCTGTAATTGCTTTATCNGGAATTGTATGTGACAAATCAATNAAAATNGCAGGTGATGTATTTACTAACGATATTGTATACTATATGAGNAGNAAACATAACTTGTATGTTGGNGAAAGGACAGCTGAAAAAATTAAAATTTTAATTGGNGCAGTAATTGAAGATNTAGAAAATCCTCCAGATGAAATGTCAGTACANGGAAGAGATCTCTTAACTGGNAAACCCAAACANTGNATGATTTCCTATATTGAAATCGCTAAAGCATTAGACAAATCAATTATTCGAATNGAAGATGCTATAATGGAAGCTTTAGCTCAAACNCCNCCAGANTTGGCAGCTGACATATACAATACNGGTATATATCTTGCTGGTGGTGGTGCATTANTNAGAGGTCTTGATAAAAGGTTGTCNAGNAAAACCGACCTCCCCGTTTATATTGCNGANGACCCACTTCAAGCTGTTGTAAGAGGAACGGGTATAACTTTAAAAAATATTGATCGNTTTAAAACTATTTTGATCAAGTAAATAATGCAACAGATTATTAACGTGCTTATTAAAAACAAAAACTTTGTTGTTTTTATTTCCCTATTAATCTTTTCATTTTTTTTTATAGAAAGNCAAAGCTTCTATCATGAAACTAAGTTAAATAGTTATAGAACAAGCTTATCTGGGAAAGTATTTAAATTAAATTATTTATTTAAAGAATATATTTCGCTTAAAGAACAAAACGAAGCTCTTTTTGAAGAAAATAAAAAACTTAAAGAAATTATATTGAATAAAGAATCCTTCAAATATTCAAGCAATGAAGAAAAGAATAAATACAAAATTATAAATGCTAAAATTATTAAAAACAATATCAAATCTTCAAGAAATTTTATAGTACTAGATAAAGGAAAAAAAGACGGAGTTAAAAAAGAAATGGGTGTTATATCTCCTAAGGGAATTGTTGGTATAGTTAATTCAGTTTCTGAGAATTATTCAAATGTAATATCAGTTTTAAATAGAGATTTAAGTATTAACGCTAANCATAAAAAATCAAATGCATTTGGTTCNCTNAGTTGGAATGGACTTAATCCTGAAAGATTACAACTATTCGATATAGCTTCTATTAATATTTTAAATACTGGAGATACAATAATAACTGGAGGAATGTCAACATATTTTCCAGAGGATATTTTAATTGGTAGAATAATTGATTATGATATTACAAAAGAAAATGGATATTATGANATCGAAATTGAGTTATCAAACAGCATAGGTAACTTAAATACAGTTTATATTATTGACAATAAACATAAAGATGAAATTAAAGGTTTTGAGTAATGTTAAATGATAATTTTCAATTAATAAAGTATTTTTTTATTGGAATAATCTTTCAAGTTATTTTTTTTGAGTCTTGGTCACTTCTTGGATATTTTAACCCATTTTTTTATATAATATATTTACTAATCTATAGATTTGATAAATCTCAGACTAAATTAATTTTCACATCCTTTTTACTTGGTTTAATTTTAGATTTATTAACTAATAATCCTGGCTCAAATACAATTGCATGTTTATCAGTTTCTTATGTTCGTCCTTTTTTAATAAGTTTTTCATATGGAATAAGCGGAAATTCAATCAGTAGTATTCTTAGTAAAAGTAAAATAGAAAGCAGATTACTTTTTATTGGACTAGTTATTTTAATTCATCATTTAATTTATTTTTTAATTTCCTATTTTAGTGCTTTAGCCATTATCAACATAATAAAAAGTACAATCATCAATGGTGTCTTAAGTTTCATTGTTTTAATTATTTCATTTGAATTTATTAAGAAAAAATGATGAAACGCTATTACATTCAGGTAATTACCATCTTAATTGCAGTTATTTTTATCATAAGGCTTGTATCTCTTCAAATACTAAATTCAGAATATAAGTATATGTCTGAGAATAATGCTGTTCTAGAATCACCTGTTTATCCAGAGAGAGGCTTTATCTATGATAGAAATGGAGAAATATTAGTTGCTAACCAAATCGCATATGACTTAATGGTTATTCCTGAGAATACGAATAAATTCGACACCCTAGAATTAAGTGAACTAATAAATATTCCCATTAAAGATTTTAAATTAAATTTTTCAAAAGCAATAAAATTTTCAAATAAAATTCCTTCAATTATTCTTAGTGAGATTTCAAAAAAAGAACATGCCTACATTCAAGAAAAGTTATGGAAATATGAAGGTTTTTATCTCCAAAAAAAATCAATCCGAAAATATTATCATGATATTGGNGCAAATTTTTTNGGTTATATTAGTGAGGTTAATGATTCAGATATTGATAGAGATAATTATTATCAAACTGGAGAATTAATTGGAAGGCAAGGTATTGAAAAATATTATGAAAATATTTTAAGAGGTGAAAAAGGAAAAAGCTTTTTTCAAAAAGATCGATTTAATAGAATTATTGGATCCTACCAAAAAGGAAGATTTGATGTTGCTCCAAAAACAGCAAGTAATATTAGTTTAACCATAGATCTAGATCTTCAAAAGTATGGAGAAAGTCTTTTTAAAAATAAAAGGGGTGGAATTGTTGCTATAGAACCTAACACAGGTGAGATTTTAGCCTTAGTCACAGCTCCTAGTTATGATCCAAATATTTTATTAGGAAGNAAAAGATCAATTAACTATAATGAACTTGCAAACGATACAATTTCAAAACCATTGTTTGACCGAGGGCTCCAAGCTCAATATTCCCCAGGTTCCCCGTTTAANGTTNTAAATGCACTTATTGGCCTTCAAGAAGAGGTAATAAACATAAACGATNTTTATACTTGTAATAAAGGACATTTTTATGCTAAAGGCGCTTTTATGGAATGTCATAATAAAGTTGGTACAAAAAATAATCTTATTTCCGCGATTCATCAGTCTTGCAATACATATTTTGCCAAAACATATAAAAAATTAATTAATTCCAAAAAAACNGTTAGTGAAGGCCTTGACAATTGGACTAGTCATTTAAATAGTTTTGGCTTAGGTAATTATTTAGGTTATGATTTATCGATCGGTCAAAAAGGTTTTATTCCAAATTCTAATTACTACGATAAATGGTACCAAAAAGGTGGATGGAAAGCTTCAACAATAATTTCAAATTCAATAGGCCAAGGTGAGATTTTAACTACCCCAATTCAAATGGCAAATTTTACTTCAGCTATTGCAAATAGAGGGTTTTACATTACACCTCACTTTCTCAAATCATCAGNTAAAATAAATACNAAAAAGTTTGAAAAAAAAATAACCTCAATTGATCCTATTCATTTTGAGCCTGTAATTGATGGAATGGAGAAAGTTGTTGAGTATGGAACTGCTAGAATAGCTAAAATTAAAAATATTAAGGTTTGTGGAAAAACGGGTACTGTGGAAAATTTTATTAAGTTAAATGGTAAAAAAACTCAATTGACTGACCATTCAATGTTTATTGCTTTTGCACCAAAAGAGGATCCTAAAATAGCATTGGCTGTTTTTGTTGAAAATGGGTATTGGGGATCCAGATGGGCAGCTCCTATTGCCAGTTTAATGATAGAAAAATATTTAAATAATAAAATTGAAAGAAAATGGTTAGAAAACAGAATATTGAAAGGAAGTCTCGAATTTGAATATGTAAAACCTTTATCNGGAAAATTATTCAAAATCAATGAATAAAACATATTTATATAGGCTTGACTGGTTAGTAATTTTATGTTATTTGTCATTGGTTTTATTTGGAGCATTAAATATTTATTCCTCAACATTTGATAATAATTTAAANAAAGTTTTTGTTCTTGAAAGTCTTACTGGGAAACACATAATTATATTTATAGTAAGTCTAGTTTTCGGTTCTTTTATTTTATTTATTCGAACACAATTTTTTCAGCAACTATCATACTTAATATACTTTATTAGTTTATTATTACTTATTGGATTATTTTTCTTTGGAGAGACCATTAACTCAGCAANGTCCTGGTATATANTTAAAGGTTTTAGTATTCAGCCTTCAGAAATAGCAAAAATAGGAACCGCATTTGCAATATCAAGGTACTTAAGCGACTTTAACACAGACATTAAAGANTTTAGATCATTATTTAAGGGTTTAATTTTAATTTTTATACCATCAATATTAATAATATTACAACCTGATCCAGGTTCTGCAATTATCTTTGGATCTTTTTTCTTGATCTTTTTTAGAGAAGGTTTATCTTTTAAATATCTAATTTTTTCTTTTTTAGGATTAATCTTATTTGTTTCAACTTTAATAATTCCAATAAAATACATAATTATTNTAATAACAATTCTTAGTCTTTTTATTTTTTATTTTTTCAATAGATATAATAAAAAGACTAAAGTATTTCCATTTTTTATGTTTTTAATGTTTTCTTCAGCCTTTATACTATCTGTTAATTTTATTTTCAACTCTGTATTTGAGCAAAGGCATCGTGATAGGTTTAACATTATTCTTGGATTAGTTGAAGACTCAAAAGGTTTGGGCTANAACATTAATCAATCAAAGATTGCAATTGGTTCAGGGGGTTTAANNGGCAAAGGCTTTTTACAGGGAACACAGACAAAAGGAAATTTTGTNCCAGAACAACAAACTGATTATATTTTTACCACTGTTGGTGAAGAATGGGGCTTTATTGGGAGTTCATTTCTAATATTGATCTTTGTAATTTTAATTATTAGGATGGTAAATCGAGCTGAAAAACAAAAGAATATTTTTCGAAGAAATTTTATTTACGGAATTTGCTGCTTAATTTTTTCTCATTTTACNATTAATATTGGTATGTCTCTGGGNTTATTACCCACGGTAGGTATCCCCCTTCCATTTGTTAGTTCAGGAGGTTCAACCTTACTTTCATTTAGTTTACTAATTTTTATCTATTTGAATTTTGATTCAAATAGGCTAAGTGATTGGTAGTTAAACTTGTTTTAATTTAGTTGTGATAACTTTATATCATCTTTCTTTAAATCATTTAAAACATTAACAGCTTCATCTAGGAAAATATCCTTTTTTAATCCTTTTAACCACCTATCTCTTCTAATTAGAATATCATTGGATTTATCAATACCCATATTTTCCTCCAACCAAATAAAAGAAAGTTTGGATTCAAATTCGTTTAATACATCAAATCGTTNAGAATATTTTTTATCGTTATCTCTTTTATTTATGTAACTAATATAATTCAAGTGAAAGTTGTAGTCATTCTGTTTAAGCTTAATCCATTCGCCTTGCTCATGAATTAAATTAATCATTGGGTTTTTAGCTAACCTAGCTTTACTTTTCTCAATTACATAAGTGTNTCTAAAGTTATATTTATTNATAGCATATTTTGCTGGTGAAATTTTATCCCAAGAAAGCGGATTTGACTGGTCCTTTTCACCTATTTGAATTGAACCATATTGACTTGGAAAAATAATATCACTTTTNACCCCTTCTANTTGAGTTGAACCACCGTTNATTCTGTAAAATTTATCTGTNGTAACTTTTANGGCACCNAGATCACCATATTGATTTACAGCTATTATTCTATTCAAATCNATAACATTTTGAACNGTACCNTTTCCATAGGTTTGTNNNCTTCCCATAACNATNGCNCTATTGTAATCTTGNAGAGCAGCNGCCAANATTTCTGAGGCTGATGCTGAAAACTCATTNACTAATATAATAACAGGNNCGTCCCATATTANGGAAGGNTCAGTATCTTCTAAAACCTCTTTTCTTCCACCAATACTTTTAACTTGNACAACTGGNCCTTTNTCTATAAAATAACCNACCATGTCAACNACNGTTTTTAATGANCCCCCACCNTTATTTCTTAAATCNATTATTANACCATCAACAAATTTTTCCTTAAATGAAATNAAAGNNTTTTTAACATCAGTTGCAGCATTCCTNTCNCCATAATTTTTNAAATCNACATAAAACTTTGGTAANTCNATNANNCCNNACTTTTTNTCATTTNTTTNNATNATTGCACTTTTNGCATAAGATTCNTCAAGAACNACNANNTCTCTNTCNANTANNACATCTTCTATTTCACCNTTTACTCTTTTTACAGTCAANATAACATTNGTTCCTTTTGGACCTTTTATGAGTTTTATAGAATCATCTAGTCTCATTCCAGATATTTCAACTGGATCTTCATTAGGTTGAGCAACATATAGAATTTGATCTCCAGGTTCAAGTGAATTATCTCTCCAAACTGGACCACCTAGGATAATTTCAACAATTTTTACTTGTTCGTTTTTCTTTTGAAGTCTAGCCCCAATTCCCTCAAATTTTCCAGACATACTTGTATCAAATAATTCTTTGTCTTGAGGAGCAAAATACTGAGTATGTGGATCAAATTCGTTTACGACAGAATTAACAAATGCATTAAAAGTATCCTTTCTTTCGAGTTCATCCATCCATTGGAAATAATCATTTATATTTTGAAGTGTTGAGGCTCTGGATTCATTTTCGAGTATCAAATCAGATTTAATTTGATATGAAGAATCAATTTTCTTTTTATAAATCTCTTCTTCTTTTTTTGATACAAACCTATCAAGAGTTGACAACTTAAATCTTTTCCTCCAAACCTTTTTTAGCTCGTTTAGGTTAGCTGCAAATGAGTTGTTTTTGAAATCTAAAGAAGTGGTTTCTTCTAAATTAAAATTAAATGGTTTTTCAAGAAGGCTAGGATAAAAATTTCTCACCTCCTGTATTCGTTGAATAGATTTATCATAGACAATATTAAAAAAATCAATATTTGAAGACCTTAATTGATCATCAATTTCGTGCTTATATCTTTTAAAATTATTTATGTCTGTTTTTAAAAAAAATCTTTGTTGTCCATCTATTGCATCAATAAATGAATTGAAAACATTTTCTGAAAATTCATCGTCCATTTCTTTTGGATCATAGTGGCCTTTTTCAATAACATAGGAAATGATCTCCAATAAAAATTTATCCTTATCAGAAGATAATAAAGCTGAAGGAGAATTTCCATAAATTAAATTGACACAAAAAAAACAATAAAATGTAAAATCGAAAATTTTCATAAATAATATTTGCAGTTAGCAAAATTAAGTAAAATGAAATATTTATTATAATGAGTTTTAAAAACTTTTTGTTAAATAATAAATCATATTAAGCAGTAAGATTTTATTAGTTTTACATTTAATATATTTAAAATGTCTTTAAAGCCTTTAATATTAGTTACGAACGACGATGGAATAACTGCATCTGGAATTAGATCACTAGTAAAAATAATGAATTTAATTGGGGATGTTGTTGTTGTTGCTCCTGACAGTCCACAATCAGCTATGGGACACGCAATTACTGTAAATTCAACTCTTCATTGCTCAAAAGTAGAAATTGATTCAGGTCCNCAAAGAGAATATAGTTGTTCAGGAACTCCTGCTGATTGTGTAAAATTAGCTATTAACGAATTATTGGATAGAAAACCTGATATTTGNGTTTCAGGTATCAATCATGGTTCTAATTCCTCCATAAANATAATATATTCTGGAACCATGGGNGCGGCAATTGAAGCTGGTATTCAAGGAATACCAGCCATCGGATTCTCCCTCCTAGATTACAGGTCAGATGCAAATTTTGAACCATATATTAAATTTGTTAAATTAATAACCGAAAACGCCATAAATAATAAAATCCCTAAAAACTCAGTTCTAAATGTAAATATGCCTTCAGTTAATTCGAAAAAGGAAATCATGGGAGTGAAAATTTGTAGACAAGCAGATGCAAACTGGGTTGAAAAATTTGATAAGAGAAAAAATCCCATGGGTAAAAAATATTATTGGCTAACTGGAGATTTTATTGACAATGATGAAGGAAAAGACACTGATGAATGGGCATTAAGTAAAAATTTTATTTCGATAGTTCCTGTTCAATACGACTTTACTGATTATCCAATGATTGAAAAATTAAATACCTGGGATTTTGAATAAAAGAATTATTTTTACTGGTATATTCACTGGACTTTTAGCAACAGCCTCCTCAGTTATTTTTTTAACCCTAATTTTATCAAGTTCCCCCGTTGAAGATAGTTGGATATCACTTTATGATCAAGGAAAATTGGGAGGATTGTTAAGTTTAGGCGCAATTTCGAATCTTATAATTTTTTTTCTTTCAATTAGAAAAAATAAAATTTCTTTTGCAACAGGTATTGTTATAGCATGTTTAGTGATTGTTCTATTAATATTTCTAATTAAATTTTTTTAAAATGAAATATTATATAATTGCTGGAGAAGCCTCTGGAGATCTACATGGCGCATCCTTGATAAAGGAAATTAAAAAATCTGATCCAAAAGCTATTATAAATTGTTGGGGGGGAGATTTAATGTCAAAAGCCGGTGGTAAAATAATAAAACACTTTAAGGATATATCATTTATGGGGTTTTGGGAAGTTTTTAAAAATCTTTTTACTATATACAAAAATTTGAATTTTTGCAAAAGAAATATTGAAAAATTTAAACCAGATGTAATAATTTTTATTGATTACCCCGGATTTAATTTAAGAATAGCCAAATGGACTAGAAAAAAAGGATATAAAAACCATTACTATATAAGTCCTCAAGTATGGGCATGGAAAGAAAGTAGGGTTAAAACAATTAAAGAAAATATAGATTCTTTGTACGTAATTCTCCCTTTTGAAAAATCTTTTTATATGGAAAAGCATAGTTTTAAAGTTGATTATGTTGGTCATCCATTAATGGAACATATTCCAAATAGGAAAATAGATAAAAACTTTGTTGAAAAAATAAATTCTTTAACCAATAAACCAATAATTGCACTATTACCCGGAAGCAGAAAACAAGAAATAAATAAAATTTTACCTGAATTAGTTAAAGTATCCAAAAGATTTGAAAATTTTCAATTTATTATTGCTGGAGCGCCTGGGAGATCAATGTCTGATTATGAACTAATTTTAAATAACACTCAAATTCCAGTTATCTTCGATAATACCTATAATCTAATTCAAATATCAGAGGCTGCTATTGTTACAAGTGGAACTGCAACATTAGAAACAGCGTTACTTGGAACTCCACAAATAGTTTGTTATAAAAGTAGCTACTTGAGTTTTTTAATTGCAAAATTCATTGTAAAGCTGAATTATATATCCTTAGTTAATATCATAATGAAAAAGGACGTTATAGATGAACTAATTCAATCTAATTGTAATTCAAAAAATATTTGTTTTTCACTTGAAAAGATTTTAAATAAATCTTGTGCAAAAAAAATTAAATTTGATTATCAAAAACTATTTGAAGTTTTAGACTGTGGTGGTGCAAGTAAAATCACATCAAGTTTAATTCTCAAAAGAATTAAGAAAAAAAAATTACTTACTCTTTAATCTAAATTTAGGTTTAAAATATTTCCTATAATTTTCAAAATCTTCCGGCTTAGAAAATACTTGATAATCACCTTTTTTTATCATTTTAATGTAGAGTTCAAATTGATGTACATTTAAATAACCAACAACTGGTGTTATTAAATCTCCAGACTCACTCAAAAAAATTGTTGTTGGATAACCTTTAACTCCCAAAAATTGTGCAAATTGATGAGTACTATTTCTATTATTTTTTCTATTAATATCATAATTAGGGTTTGAAAAAGTATTTCCATAGAAATCTATGATTTCATTTCCTTCACCATTAAACTTAACAGCATAATAGTGATTATTTACATAATCTACTAAGTCTGGGTTAGTAAATGTTTTTTTCTCCATTAATTTACATGGCCCACACCAAACAGTATATACATCTATTAATATTTTTTTTGGATTATTTTTTTGGGAATTTAAAGCCTCTTCTAAAGACATCCAATTAATCGTTTGGCTTGTGGCTAGAGATGAATAAAAAAACACCAAAAAGCTTAAACTAGTTTTTATGAGAAAATTAATATTATAATTATTTGATTCCATGCATCATTTTAACTATTACATTGTTGGCTAACAACATTATCAACCCAGCAGCCGTAGGTATTATAGTGAAAATTAAGAAAAAAACACTCATCCCATAATTTTCAACAATCGGGTCAATGTAACTTCCAGTAAATCCCGCAGCAGTATTGGCAATAAAATTAGCTACAAACCAAACACCAAACATCAATCCAACTAGATTTTTTGGCGCTAATTTACTAACATATGATAACCCAACAGGAGAAATACATAATTCACCCATTGTATGAAAGAAATAAGCTAAAATCAAGAATATCATACTCACAGAAGCTGTTTTAGCTCCAAGTGGAATGTTAATAGAACCAAAAGAAAGGATCGCAAAACCGATAGCTAAAAGAATTAATCCAATACCAAACTTGTAAGGTCCTGAAATATTGTACTTACTTTGCCAAATTTTTGAAATCAAAGGAGCAAAAACAATAATAAAAAATGAATTAAGAATTCCATACCAAGAAGCTGGAACCTCTGTAGAT
>PAHL01000016.1 GCA_002711185.1 Flavobacteriaceae bacterium | reverse complement strand
AAATGCACTTTTGGAGCGGGAGACCGGGTTCGAACCGGCGACATTCAGCTTGGAAGGCTGACGCTCTACCAACTGAGCTACTCCCGCATTTTAACAAATATATAAATTTGTTTATTATGAAATTTAATCTAAAAAAATTACTTAGTAAGACATATATTTACAAAATGAATAGCTTCATGTGAAAAATTTTAAATTTTTTTTATTCTTTTCATTTTTTTCTCTTTTAATCCACGGACAAGTTGAAAAAAAATTCTCGAACCTTCATCTTATTGGTAAATCAAAATATTTTTTAAATAAAAAACTCAAATATAATCTAATTCCAAAAGTTGCAGATTCTTTTGATTCAATGAGAATTGCTGCTTTGTCTGATGGAATTAAAATTAAAATAATTTCCAGCTACAGATCTTTCAATGATCAAAAAAATATTTGGAATAGAAAGTTTCTAAAAAATGAATCAATTGGTCTATCATTAAAAGAAAATATTAAAAAAATCACTAAATATTCAACAATACCAGGGACTTCGAGACATCATTGGGGAACTGATATTGATATTGTTGATGGATCTTATGTCATTGAAGGGGATGTCTTAGTTACTGAAAAATTTTATGGAAAAGGCCCTTATGTTAAATTAAGAGAATGGTTAGAAAAAAATGCGAAAAGATTTGGATTCTATCTAGTTTATACAAATGATAAAAAAAGAACTGGATTTAATTATGAACCTTGGCACTATAGCTATGCGCCAATTTCAATTGGATTTTTAAATTCGTTTCTAAATTTGAATCTTAACAAAGTAATTACTTCGAATGAAGTTCTTGGTAATTCGTTCCTAGAATCAAATTTTATAGAATTTTACATGGAAAACTATGTTCTTGGAATTAATCCAGCCCTAAAAGTTGATAATTATTTAACGAATAAAAACAGGTGAATTTGATTTTTGTGACTCCGATTCACTGTAAGAATAGCCATCGTTTGAAAACTCGAGTAAATCATTTACTGAATTGGCCTTATTTTCGATTAAATATCTCGCCATAGCTCCTCTTGCTTTTTTTGCATAAAAAGATATTATTTTTAATTTGCCATTTTTAAAATCTTTAAAGATTGGAGAAATGATTTGGTTTTTGAGCAATTTGAAATCAATTACTGATGCATATTCGTTACTTGCTAAATTTACCAGAATTTCTTCATCATTAATTTCTTTATCAATTGCATTAGTAATTTTACTTTTCCAAAAATCATAAAGGTTATCACATTTTTCAATTTTTAGGGATGTTCCCATTTCTAGCCTATATGGTTGTATAAGGTCAAATGGTCTCAATAATCCATATAAACCAGAAATTATTCTCAAGTTTTTTTGGATTAATTCGTATGAATCATTTTTTAGCGTAGAAATATCTAATCCAGAATAAACATCTCCATTAAATGTAAAAATAGCAGGCCTGGAATTTTTAATTGTAAACGGAATTTCAAAACTTTGATTACGTTCCCAGTTTAGCATACTTAGCTTTTGAGATAAATTCATTAATTCAGCTAAACTTTTTTCTGATTTTTGTTTTAAAACACTATTTATTTTNGACGCTTCTTTTGTAAATATAGGTANGCTATACTTGATATTTGGNATATCAGATTTTAAATCCAATGATTTTGCAGGAGAAATGAAAATCTTCATTTTAAACGGTTTAATTTTTTCAAAAATAATTGATTTAAATCAAAAACTAAAATCTTAATTTAAAATGACTAATTACATATTAGAACTTTTTGAATAGATTTCCCATTTATTTAAAACCTCACTAAAATCTTTTGGTAAATCAGAATCAAATGAAATGAATTTTTTTGTTTTAGGATGAATAAATCCTATAGTTTTAGCATGAAGGGCTTGCCTTGGTATTAGCTTGAAACAATTTTCGACAAATTGTCTATATTTTGTGAAATTAGTACCTTTCAAAATTTTCGAACCTCCATACCTGTCATCATTAAAAATTGTATGACCAATATGTTTCATATGAACTCTTATTTGATGTGTTCTTCCTGTTTCAAGAATACATTTTACATGTGTTACATATCCATATCGCTTAATAACTTCAAAATTTGTAATTGCTGACTTACCTTTTTCATTCTCACTGAAAGTAGTCATTTGAAGTCTATTCTTTGGATTTCTTCCAATATTAACTTCAATTCTTCCTTTATCATTTTCAATATTCCCCCAAACTAGCGCATGATATTCTCTAAGAATACTCTTTTCATAGAACTGCTTTGTTAAAAATGTCATTGACTTTTCTGTTTTAGCAACTACTAATAAACCTGAAGTATCCTTATCAATTCTGTGAACAAGTCCAGGACGATCATTACTATTGTTTGGTAGTTTGCTAAATCTATAAATTAATCCATTTACTAGAGTCCCTGAATAATTACCGTGTCCAGGATGAACCACCATATTTGGGGGTTTATTCACGATTAATAAAAAATCATCCTCATACTTAATATCTAAATTTAATTTTTCAGGCAACAAAAGGTTTTCATGTGGTGGATAATTAAATAATATTTGAATGTTATCGTTACCTTTAATTTTATAATTGGATTTTACAACTTTCCCATTTACATATACACTTCCTGATTTAGCTGCTTGTTGGATTTTATTTCTTGTAGAATTTTCAATTCGATTCATTAAAAACCTGTCAACCCTGAGAGGTTCTTGCCCTTTATCAGCCCTGAAACTGTGATGTTCATGTAAAGTTTCATCAATTAAAGGATCAATTTTATTATCAAAATTTTCCATTTCCTAAAATTAAATCTAAACTTGTTTTTTTTGGTAAAACAGACCCTGGAGCAATTTTTTTATTATTATATCTTATTTCTAAGACCATATCCTTTCCAATATTATCTACATAAGAAGTTTTTCCAATTTCAAAACCAACAGCTTTTAATACAGATTCTGCATTACGTCTAGTAATCTGAATAATATTTGGAACACTAATTTTTCTATATCCAGAGGGGTTTAGAGTTAAATAAATTATACGGTTTTTTTTTACTTTATTACCACTTGTNGGAAATAAATCAATAATTGCGAATGGTTTTAATTTTGAATTGAATTTCGCAGAATCTATAATCTCGTATCTCAAATTACTTTCATTTAACATTAAAACCGCCTCATTCAATGGAAGTGACTTGATGTCAGGAACTTTATAATAACTATTTTTATGAGTTATTATGTCAAGAATCTTCATAGACAAAACTGATATAATAATTAAAAAAATAATTATTTTAAATAATTCACCTATAAAATACCTAGAAAAAAAAAGTTTAAAGAATTTCATTTAAAATTTTAAATCAAATATAACACTTTTGGATTGCTATTAATTCTTATACCTTTGAATGAATGTTAGATAAAAAAAAATCAATCATTGGTGTCGCTTGTGGAGGATACAGCTCNGAAAAAGATATATCCTTAAAAAGTGGTTTCACAGTATATAACGAATTAAGTAGATCAGGATGGAAAGTATTCTTACTAATAATTAATGATGATGAGTGGTATATTAAAACANCTGATGTTGAAAAAATTAAATTTTCGAAAAATGATTTTTCTTTTAACTACAATAAAAAAAATTATAAATTCAATGTGATTTTTAATGCAGTTCACGGNCAACCGGGNGAAGATGGTGAATTAGCAATTTTACTNGACTCTAAAAATATTCCTCACACAAGTTGTAATTTCAGTGCTGCAAATCTAACTTATAGTAAAAAAGATTGTTTGATTGAAGCTAAAAAGTTTAATGTCGCGACTGCAAAATCAATCTATATAGATTCTGAAGATAAACTTATTGAAAGTGAAATTATTGATGAAATTGGTCTACCATGCTTTGTTAAAGCAAACAAAGCTGGAAGTAGTTTTGGTGTTTACAGGGTTTCTGATAAAAAAATGTTAAGACCCTCGATTAAAAATGCTTTTAAAGAAGATAGTCAAGTAATAATTGAATCCGAATTAAAAGGAAGAGAAGTTTCAGTGGGAGTATATAAGGATATAGATGGTATTAAATGTCTACCTGTTACTGAAATAATTTCTGAAAATGAATTCTTTGATTATGAAGCAAAATATTTGGGTAAGGCGATTGAAATTACACCAGCACAAATACCCAATGAATGGATAGATTCGGTTATAAAAACATCAATCTATTTGTATAAAAAGTTTAATTTAAAGGGTATTTGTCGGAGTGAGTATATTTTTGTAGATGATATTCCTCACTTATTAGAAATTAATTCTGTTCCGGGGTTAACGGAACAAAGTATAGTTCCTAAACAATGCAAAGCGGCAGGCATAAGTTTAGATATATTTTTTGAGAAACTTTTAATCGAGGCTATTAATAAAAATTAATATTTTTATCAAATAATTGTATAATGAGAAGAGCTCTATTTCCCGGTTCATTTGATCCAATAACTAAAGGTCATGAGGATATAATCATAAGAGGTTTGAACCTATTTGATGAAATCGTTATAGGGGTAGGTATAAACAGTGAGAAAAAATATATGTTTTCCTCTGAAAAAAGAATAAACTTTATCAAAAATTTATTTATAAAAAGTAATAAGATTTCAGTTACTTCTTACGAAGGTTTGACTGTAAATTTTTGTAAAACTATCAATGCAAATTATATTTTAAGAGGACTAAGAAATCCAGGAGATTTTGAATTTGAAAAGGCTATCGCCCATACAAATAGAAAGCTCTCAGGAATTGAAACTATTTTTTTATTAACCTCGGTTGAAACCTCATTTATTAGTAGTGGAATTGTAAGAGAGATTATCCTAAATAATGGGGATTACAGGTCACTGGTCCCAAATTCTGTCAGGTTTTGATCAAAATATATGTTTAATAAATTTTTAATATTTGGATACATTTCACTTTCAATGCTCTTGATTTCACTTTTTGTTTTCCATTCAGCTTTAACTATACCCTCCTCTAATTGTGGTTTNAGATCNNCTTTAAATGATGAACTAAACAAGAACCATTTAGTTCTTTTTAGTTTATAAAGTNTATCNCTCTTNACAAANTGATATGTAGTTGATAAAATGGAAGTTGGATTGAGTTTTTTAATTCCAGTTTCCTCNGAGACTTCNCTTGCTGCCCCCTCTAAGTCAAGCTCCTTTTTTTTTAAATGTCCTTTTGGNAGATCCCATTTATTGTTTCGATAAATTAATAGGTACTTACAATATTTGTTCATCACCAATCCGCCNGCTGCATTAATAATTGTAAAACATTTTTCGAAATGTGTAATAAGCTTCTCAGGGCTTGGGTTNTAGTAATAAACTATTTTATATTTTTTAGATTTTAAAAGTTTAATGATTTGGGAATAATTTGAAGAATCAGAGTAAATTAATATCGAACTATCTGAATCAATTCGNTTACTCGTAGTTAGAACTATGGATTTATTTTTGAAAAAAACTTTATACATTTGTATATGATTTTGGATAAAAAAGTAGCATCTNAGACTGCAAAGTATTTATTACAAATAAATGCAATAAAATTGAATCCAAAAAATCCTTTTTTATGGGCAAGTGGATGGAAATCTCCAATCTATTGTGATAATCGAATTTTATTATCATACCCAAAAATAAGAAATTATATAAGTGATATATTAGCCATTAACATTACAAAATTGTATGGAAATAAAATAACAATTGCTGGGGTTGCTACTGGCGCTATTGCAATTGGAGTACTTGTAGCGGAAAANTTAAATTGTCCCTTTNTATATGTTCGTCCTGAACCAAAAAAACATGGAAGAAAAAACCAAATTGAAGGGNNNTTAACAAAAAATTCTAAAGTTGTTGTTGTTGAAGATTTAATTTCAACAGGAAAAAGTAGTTTNAATTCAGTTAAAGCNATAAGAGATCAAAATACAGAAGTNNTAGGAATGATTGCCATTTTTAGTTATGGATTCGAGAGGTCAGTAAAAGAATTTAAAACTTTAAATGTTGATTTAAATACATTAAGTGATTATGAATTTCTATTAACTGAAGCTTTAAAACAAAAAATTATAAATCCATCTGTTTTAGATGATTTAAAAAAGTGGAGGAAATCACCTGAAAATTGGAATAATCAATAAATCATACTAATCTGCTTAGGATAATAATGTTTAATTTTTCCGTTTTCAAGTTTTAATTCAATTAATCCATTAAGAAGAACCTTATTTACTTTTGCAATAGCTACTTTATTATTTATTTTAAATCTAATTTTTTTATTCCAAAAGTATAATTTTTGGTGAAACAAAGAATTAAGCTCAGAAACATATGGGTCCGAACAGAGACTCAAAAACTTTTCTAAATTTATTGAAACTTGTTTTAAAAAATCATCTAGCTTAACCATTTTATTTGTTTCAATTAAAATACTTGTAGCATTTGGTAACTTATCAACATTAAAAGATTCTTGATATAGATTAATTCCTATACCTATTATAGATTTAATTTTTTTATTATTTAATTGATTTTCTATTAATAATCCACAAATTTTCTTATTTCCTGACAATATGTCGTTTGGCCATTTGACAGTCAAATTTGGAACACCAAAATGTGATAATGTATTAATTATTGCCAAAGAAGTAGCAGAATTAATTGAATAAATCCATTCAAATNTTANATTTTTAAAGCATAAAAAAGCACTATATGCNAGATGCTTATTAGGTTCAGCGTNCCAAATAGACTTATGTTGACCNCTACCATCAGTTTGATTTAATGACCAAATAACATCCCCTGAGTCTAAATTATTATTTTTTAAACAGTTCTTTAGTTCTAAATTGGTTGATCGAGTGGCATCAAGTTTGCGTAACCTAAAATGTTGCATTGATTAATTCTAATAAATAAAAAACATAAATTTGTCAATAAAATTATAAATTAATGATTAGAAAAATTGTCGATTCAAAAATTCTTTTAGATAACATCATACATAGTATAAATGATGTGAAAGGAGACGAGATTTGTACAATCGATTTAAGAAATTTAAAAAATAATTTTTGCAGTTATTTTGTAATTTGCAATGGAACATCAAATACACATGTAAACTCAATTGTTGGGTCAATACAAAAAAAAATAAGTAAAAAATTAAAAGAGAAACCGTTTAATACTGAAGGTGAGGATAATGCTGAGTGGGTATTAATTGATTACGTAGATATCGTAGTTCATGTTTTCCAGAAAAATATTCGCGATTATTATAATTTGGAAGAATTATGGGGAGATGCATTAATAACAAAAATTAGTACAAAAGATTAAAAATGAAAAAAGCAAAAAATAATAATTCTCAGAAGCCTAAATTTAATATTTACTGGATTTACGGATTCATAATTTCAATACTCTTAGCAATGAGCTTTTTTAGTGGTGATTCAAACTATAGTTCAGTNAAAACTAACATAAGTGAGTTTGAAAGATACTTAAATGCTGGGGATGTTAGTGAAATAAAGGTTATTAATCAAAATCTAGCACATGTATCCCTAAAAAAAGAATCTCTAACAAAACCTGAACATCAAAGAATTAAAGGAACAAATTTCTTTGGTCAGGAAAATCTTAAAGGTCCTCATTATCAATTTGAAATTGGTAATTTAGAGCTTTTCCAACGTAAGTTAGAGAAGGCAGAAGCAAATGGTATTGATTTTAGATATGAATTTAATACTGTTGAAAATAGATGGTTAGATGTTTTAATTGGTTTTCTTCCAATAATACTTATAATTGGTGTCTGGATATTCTTAATGAGAAGAATGTCTGGTGGAGGCGCTGGAGGGGCTGGAAGTCAAATATTTAACATCGGGAAATCGAAGGCTAAACTATTTGATCAAAATACCGATATTAAGATCACTTTTAAAGATGTTGCTGGACTTGAAGGGGCTAAAGAGGAGGTTCAAGAAATCGTTGACTTTTTAAAAAACCCATCAAAGTATACTGCTCTTGGAGGAAAAATTCCAAAAGGAGCTCTCTTAGTTGGTATGCCAGGAACTGGAAAAACACTTCTAGCTAAAGCTGTAGCTGGGGAAGCAAAAGTCCCTTTTTTTTCCTTGTCTGGTTCTGATTTTGTAGAAATGTTTGTTGGNGTTGGAGCCTCAAGAGTTAGAGATTTGTTTAAACAGGCAAAAGATAAATCACCTGCTATAATTTTTATAGATGANATTGATGCTATCGGACGGGCTAGAGGTAAAAGTAATTTTACCGGATCAAATGATGAAAGAGAAAATACTTTAAATCAATTACTAACAGAAATGGATGGATTTGGAACTAATTCTAATGTAATTGTCCTAGCAGCAACTAACAGAGCTGATGTTCTGGACAAGGCTCTAATGAGAGCCGGGAGATTTGACCGACAGATATACGTAGATTTACCAGATCTTAATGAGCGTTTAGAAATTTTTAAAGTTCATCTAAAACCACTAAAAACTATTAAAACACTTGATTTTGAATTTTTAGCCAAACAAACACCTGGTTTTTCAGGAGCAGATATTGCAAACGTTTGTAATGAGGCAGCTTTAATTGCAGCGAGAAAAAATAAAAAATCTGTTGGTAAACAAGATTTTCTTGATGCTGTTGACAGAATTGTTGGTGGACTAGAAAAAAAGAATAAAATCATATCAAAAGAAGAGAAAAAAACAATTGCTTATCATGAAGCAGGGCATGCCGCAGTGAGTTGGTTTTTAAAATTTGCTTCCCCTCTAGTGAAAGTTACCATTGTTCCANGAGGTCAATCTTTAGGNGCAGCCTGGTATCTTCCAGAAGAAAGAATGATTGTTAGAACAGAACAAATGCTAGATGAAATGTGTGCAACATTAGGCGGAAGAGCAGCTGAAAAAGTTATGTTTAACAAAATATCAACTGGTGCTCTAAGTGATTTAGAAAAAGTTACTAGGCAAGCTAGGGCAATGGTTTCAATATATGGATTAAATGAAAATATTGGGAATATAACCTATTATGATTCATCAGGACAAGGTGACTATAGTTTTACAAAACCATATTCAGAAGATACAGCTCAAAGAATAGATGATGAAATTTCTAAAATTATTGAAAAACAATACAACAGAGCATGTAAACTTTTAAAATCTAACAAGAAAAAATTGATCGCCCTTGCTGAAAGACTTTTAGAAAAAGAAGTTATCTTTAAAGATGATTTAGAAAAAATTCTTGGAAAAAGACCATATAAAGTCTTGACTGAGGCTATTTCTAAGGAAATTAAAAAAAAGTAACTTGTTATTCAGATTGTGAAATTTTGGAATAATCTTTTTGGTAAAAAGAAAATCCCTGAAAAAGGGGACAATTTACAAAGTCCATTCTTGCCAAAAAAAAAAGATCCGATAGAAGTCAATTTTGCAAGTAATTTCACAAATAAAGGAGGAAAATTTTTATATGCTGACTCAGAAACAACATGTAAATCTTTTTTCAAAAAAATATTATTNGAAAATAAATGGGATTTAAAAGATATTGTTTGTTTTGATAGTGATATTTATAATTTTTATGAATTAGATTCTATTGAACATAAGACCACTGAAATAAAAGAAAAAAAAATTGCTTTTCTAAAATGTGAATTTCTGATTGCAAATACTGGAGGTATTTTGATTTCAAGTAATCAAATTAAAAATTTAAACTTAGTACAACTTCCTGAGAATATTATTATTTCAGCAAACACAGGTCAGTTTGCAAATGATGTAAGTGAAGGAATGAGTATGCTTAAATCATTTTATTCTAATAAACTACCAACAAATATTACNACACTAAATCCAAAAAATTTAGATAAAGAATCTGATTTTTTATCTCAGGGACAAGGCGCTAAAAACATATACTTAATAATTAACTAATAGTTCTATATGTCAAATATAATTGTAAGATCTATTACTGGGGTTATATATGTATGTGTCATTATTGGATCTGCTTATCTTAATTTCATCTTCTTCTCATTTGTGATTTTTTTGATGTCTGCTTTAACATTATATGAATTTCAAAGACTTACTTCATATAAAAATATATATCAATATATATTACTAAGTTTTTTATTTATCTACTTTACGTTAATTAAAATCGAAAATGAAATCATCAATTTAATCTTATTAGTCTCTCTATTATCGAATTTTATAATGTCATCATGGTTATTTAAATTTAAAATTAAAGAAAAAACTATAATATATTTACTCTCGAATGCTTATCCCATTTTTGGATGTTTTTTTATAATTGCCATACCATACTCAAATGGATATTATGAGCCAATATTAATTTTTTTAGTTTACACGATAAACTGGATAAATAACAGCTTTGCTTTTATTATTGGAAAAAACTTTGGAAATACCAAATTATTAAAAAATATTTCTCCAAATAAATCATGGGAAGGTTTTTTTGGGGGAATATTTTTTTCTATTGTATTCTCATTTATTTTTTATCAACTTAAACCAGAGTTTAATTTTATGAAATTAATTTTCTTATCATTTTCAATCCCAGTATTAGCAACACTAGGAGATTTAGTTCAATCAAAAATTAAACGTCAAGCAGGAGTTAAAGATTCGGGAATCCTTCTGCCTGGTCATGGAGGGTTTTTTGATAGAATGGATAGTATTATATTTGTTGCTCCATGGAGCTATTTAATTATAAATCAATTTTAAATGTTTCACAAAGAGGGTTTTAAAATAATTATTATAAGTTTTATTATAGCTTCATCCTTTGTTGTTATAGCTGAGTTCTTTCTAATTGATCAATCTCTAAAATTATTAATTCAAATATTTTTAATAATATCACTTATTTTAATTCTGCAGTTTTTTCGTAATCCTAAAAGATATTTAATCCCGGATAAAAATAAAATCATTTCTCCTGTAGATGGAAAAGTTGTTATTAATGAATCTGTTTATGAGGATGAGTATTTTAAAGATAAAAGAAAACAAATTTCTATTTTTATGTCACCCCTTAATGTACATGTAACAAGATATCCTGCAAGTGGAATAATTACTTATAACAAATATCATCCTGGAAAATATTTAGTTGCTTGGCATCCCAAATCATCAAAAAAAAATGAGAGAACTAGTGTCGTAATAAAAACTGAAAAATATGGGGAAATTATGTATCGACAAATAGCAGGTGCTGTTGCTAGAAGAATAGTAAACTACTCTAATTTTGGCGATGAAGTAGTTCAAGGTAAAGATGCTGGATTTATAAAATTTGGATCTAGAGTCGACATTTTTCTCCCTTTGAGTGCTAAAATAAAAGTTGATGTAGGACAAGTTGTTAAAGGAGCTAAAAGTATAATTTCAGATAACATTAAATAAAATTAAAGTAGTTTAAAGATTGGTCTTTAATTTTATATTCAGTGTTTCAATCTTTTCCTTTGTGTCATTAAACTTCTTCTTTTCAAGATCAATTACTCTTAAAGGTGCACTATTAATAAAGTTTTTATTGGCAAGCTTCTTTTCGATTGAAGTCAAAAACTTTTCCAAATGAATAAGTTCGTTATTTATTTTTTTTATTTCTAACTGAGGATCAATATTAATTTCGGCTGGAACATAATATTTATTTATGCCAACTGAAAATGTCTTAGCTTCATCAATTTTTTTAGTGTTTAATGATTTGATATCATCTAAATAAGCTAGTTTACAAATAATTTCAGGATATGGAGTGGTGTTTCTTTTTGTTGAAAAGAGACTTAAATATTGCTTTGGTTTTAATTTTTTTTCTTTTCTAAAATTCCTGATCCCTCCAATTATTTGTTTCATATTTTCATACTTTTCAATGGTCAAATTATCATAATTTTCACTTCCAGGCCATTTACAAACCCCTATTGTATCAGGAGAAGACCTCTTTATAATTCTATGCCAAAGTTCCTCAGTTATGAATGGCATAAAAGGATGTAATACTTGTAATAATTTCTCAAAAATAATTTTTATTTCCTCAATTGATTTTTTATCAATTCCAGANCCAAAATCAGGTTTCAAAGCTTCCAATAGCCATGAGCAAAAATCATCCCAAGTTAACTTGTAAACTGACATAAGAGCGTCAGATATTCGATACTTTTCAAAATGATCATCAATAATTTCGATTGTCTTATTATATAAGTTATTGAAACAATTTATTGCATCTTTTGAAGCAACAGACTGATTAAGNNTTTTATCNATTTTCCAACTATCAATTAACCTGTAAGCATTCCAAATTTTATTTGCAAAATTCTTTCCCTGATTACACAAGTTTTCATGAAATAATAAATCATTACCAGCGGCTGAACTCAGCATAAGACCCACTCTAACTCCATCAGCTCCATATTTATCAATTAAATTCAGNGCATCAGGGGAGTTTCCAAGTTGCTTAGACATTTTTTGTCCTTTTTTATCCCTNACTAATCCCGTCAAGTAAACTTTTGAAAAAGGGTGTTTACCTCTAAATTCATATCCAGAAATTATCATTCTTGCAACCCAAAAAAATAATATATCCGGTCCTGTAACAAGATCTTGGGTTGGATAATAATAATTAATTTCATCATTATCAGGATTGTTTATTCCGTCAAAAACCGATATGGGCCATAACCAAGAGGAAAACCAAGTGTCTAAAACATCCTCATCTTGTCTTAAATCTGAAATTTTCAAATTTGCTTTATTATATTTGATTTTGGCAAGTTCCAAAGCTTTTTCGGAGGACTCTGCTACTACAAAATCGTTTTGATNCTCACCATAATAGTATACAGGGATTCTGTGGCCCCACCACAACTGTCTTGAAATATTCCAATCAGTAATATTTTCCACCCAATGCTTATATGTATTATTAAACTTTTTTGGTATNAGATTTATTTCATTTGTCTTTAAAACAGAATTTATTGCTGGTTTTGCCAGTTCTTTCATTCTTAAAAACCATTGTTCTGAGATTCTCGGTTCAATAATAGCATTTGTCCTCTCTGAGGTACCAATTTTATTTTTATGATCCTCAACCTTAACAAGCTGACCGATTAACTTGATCTCATCAATGATTAATTCTCTGACATCAAACCTGTCTTTTCCCTCAAAATGAAGACCTTTTTCATTAATAGTTCCATCAGAGTTTAAGATATCTATGAAATCCAAACCAAATTTTTCACCAATAATTTTGTCATTTGGGTCATGAGAAGGAGTGACTTTTAGACATCCTGTTCCAAAATCCGGGTCAACGTATTCATCTAAAATGATTGGAATAACTCTTCCAACTATTGGAACAACTACTTTCTTTCCATGGAACTTTTTATATCTCTTATCCATTGGATTGATACAAATTGCGGTATCTCCCAAGATTGTTTCTGGTCTTGTTGTAGCAATAGTAATTGACTTATTTNTTTCTCCTTCGATCTTATATGAAATAAAAAATAGTTTTCCTTTTTTTTCTTTAAANATTACTTCCTCGTCTGATAAAGTGGTTTGAGCCTTTGGATCCCAATTGACCATTCTGTAACCCTTGTAAATATATCCCTTATTATATAAATCAATAAATACATTAGTTACAGATTTTGACATCATGGGATCTAGTGTGAATTTTGTTCTATCCCAGTCACATGAACAACCAATTTTTTTTAATTGATCTAATATTACACCTCCATATTCATCAGTCCATTTCCAAGCATACTCTAAAAATTGATCTCTTGATAATGAATTTTTAANTATACCTTCACTTTTCAATTTTTCAACCACCTTCGCTTCAGTAGCAATTGATGCGTGATCAGTTCCTGGGACCCAACAAGCATTATAACCTTTCATTCTTGCCCTTCTTATAAGAATGTCTTGAATTGTATTATTTAGCATATGCCCCATATGAAGAACCCCTGTTACATTTGGAGGAGGAATCACTATTGTATAGGGCTTTCTTTTGTCAGGAGTTGATTTAAATATGTTATTATCTAACCAATATTTATACCATTTATCTTCAAAAGATTTAGGATTAAATTTTGCAGAAATCGACATTAAAAATTAATAATATTTACTACAAAAGTAACAACCCTAATTGTATTTAAAAAACTTAATCAGTTGTATCGTAAACAAAAAATAAATTAGTCTTTATATCTTAGACAAATGATTCGATTTGAAAAAAACAAATTCATAGATGAACTTACCTCATTTGGAGTAAAAGCCGAAACTTACAAATATTATAAAATTGATGAATTATCATATTTATTGACTATTCTTAGTTCTAATAAGCTTCCAATTAGAATTTTAGGTGGTGGAAGTAATATTTTATGGACAAAAAAATTTAATGGATTAACACTACACATAAATACTAAAGGTATTTTAATAACTAAAGAAAATGATTCGCATGTATTCGTAGATGTTCAAGCTGGGGAAAACTGGCATGAATTTGTTCTTTGGTCAATTAAGAATAATTATGGAGGCATAGAAAATCTCGCATTAATTCCTGGAAGCGTGGGCGCGGCTCCAATTCAAAATATTGGAGCATATGGTGTTGAATTAAAAGAAGTTTTTGTAGAGTGTTCAGCAATTAACATTAAAACTTTGAACTCAAAAATTTTTTCATTAAAAGATTGCAAATTTAATTATAGGGATTCTATATTTAAAAATCAAGAAATAAATAAATATGTTATAACATCCGTTAAACTTAAATTAACTAAGAAAGGATATCATAAATTATCCACTAACTATGGGGATATCAATAAATTACTGGGTAAATCTATTCCAAACCCAAAAAGTATAGCTGAAGCAGTAATTAAAATTAGAAAATCAAAACTTCCTGACCCAAAGAAAATAGGAAATGTTGGAAGCTTTTTTAAAAACCCTATCATAAATAAAAATTTATTAAAAAAAATTTTAATTAAATATTCTGATATTCCATATTATTTTGTTGACGGTGCATATAAAATTCCTGCTGCATGGTTAATTGAAAAATTAAACTTTAAAGGTTATAGAAAGGGGAATACAGGAGTGCACAAAGATCAAGCCTTGATTTTAGTAAATTATGGTAACTCATCTGGAATAGAAATCTTAAAATTATCTGAGCATATTCAAAANGAAGTCNATAAAAATTTCTCAATAAAATTAATTCCAGAGGTAGTTGTTTGGTAATNTTTTATTCTCTTTTTTTTGAATCNATCCAAATAGTTGTTGGNCCATCATTTNTTAATTTTACTTGCATATCCGCTCTAAAAATACCAGATTGAATNCTCTTAATATGTGAAGTATTTAAATGATCAATGAATTTTTTATACATAGAAATCGCATGATTTTTGTTTGCTGCTCTAATATAAGAAGGTCTATTTCCTTTTTTTACNGATGCCATTAATGTAAATTGACTAACAACTAGTATATCACCCTCAACATCCTTTACTGATAAATTCATAATATTATTTGAATCATTGAATATCCTTAAATTTATAANTTTNTTTACCAGCCAGNTTATGTCANCATGAGTATCAGATTCGTCTACTCCTTGAAAAATCAATAACCCTTTATTAATATTTCCAACAACTTTACGCGAAACTAAAACTGAAGCCTCATTAACTTTTTGTATTAACAATCTCATTAGTCCCTATATATTTTGTGGTCTTCAAGTAGTTTAATATAATTTGAATATCTGGATGATGATATTTCATTATCATTTACTGCTTTTTTTACAGCACATGATGGTTCATTTATGTGAAGGCAGTTTTTAAACCTGCATTTAGGTGAGAATTTATTGAACTCCGTAAAATAANTACTAATNTCATNTTTGTTCATATTAACTAAACCAAAACCCTTAATCCCCGGAGTATCAATTAGTTTAGCCCCGTTATCTATATNATACATTTCGGCAAAAGTAGTTGTATGTTGGCCTTGTTGATGGTATTTAGAAATTGGGGTAGTAGGTATTTTAAGATTTTTTGATAGACAATTTATTAGTGTTGACTTTCCAACCCCAGAGTGTCCTGAAAACATACAGATCTTGTCAATAATTAAATCTTTGATTTTCTTAATATTTATCTTCTTAGAAGCAGAAATTTTTATGCAAGAATAACCAATTTTACTATACAGGTTAATCATTTCATTCATTTTTATTTTAAGACTTTTATCGTAGCAATCAATTTTGTTAAACACCAAAATACATTTTACTTTATATGCCTCTGCTGTAATTAAAAACCTATCAATAAAAGACATTGTTGTTGTAGGATTTTTTAAAGTTATTAATAAAAAAGCTTGATCTACGTTGGCACAAATAATATGCGATTGTTTAGATAGATTGACAGATTTTCTTATAATATAATTTTTTCTTTCCTTGATTTCAACAATTAGTCCCTCATTTTTCTTGGATAATTGATCTTTTTGGATGAGAACTTTATCTCCAACCACAACTGGGTTAGTCGACTTTATATTGTTTAATCGAAGTCTACCCTGAATCCTACAATTAATTATCTCGTTTTGAGTAACAACCTTGTACCAGCTACCAGTTGATCGATATACTGTTCCTAAAATCACTTTTTTTCACAAAGTAACAATATTTTTTTTCGATTACATAGCCGTTAATAAGCATAACGAATTATTATCTTTGTTTTGATATTATTAAAAAAATGAATAAAGTTTTATTGATGATTCTTGATGGATGGGGAAAAACAACAAACCCATTAGTTTCAGCAATCACTAATGCTAATACTCCCTTTATAGATGAATTACATCAAAAATATTCATGCTCTGAGCTTCTCACACATGGTAAACATGTTGGGCTTCCAGATAATCAAATGGGGAATAGCGAGGTGGGTCATATGAACCTTGGAGCTGGAAGAATCGTATATCAAGATTTAGCTAAAATTAATAATGCCATTAAAAAAAATCAGTTAAAAAAAGAAAAACAACTTATAAAAACATATAACTATGCCAAGAAAAATAATAAAAAAATTCATTATATAGGTCTTTTATCTGACGGTGGGGTTCATTCGCATATCGACCACCTAATTGAATTGTTAAAAATTGCCAAGGATAAGGACTTAAATAAATTGTACATTCATGGTTTTACTGATGGAAGAGATGTTGATCCAAAGTCAGCCAGTAATTATATAAATTATATTGAACCAGTTTTAAAAGATACCGGTGCAAAAATCTCTACCATAATTGGCAGATATTATGCGATGGATAGGGATCAAAGATGGGAAAGAACCGAAAAAGCGTATAATTTATTAATAAAAAATCAGGGTACTATAACTAATAATATATCTAAAGAATTAATTTCCAATTATAAGAAAGGTATTACTGATGAGTTCATGCCTCCAATTGTAAATACTGAAAATAATTCCCCAATATCTAAAATTGAAAAAAATGATGTAATAATTTTTTTCAACTTCAGAACTGATAGAGGAAGGCAATTGACAGAATCATTTACAAATAATAATTTTAATCATTTTAATATCATCTCTTCCAAATATTATTTTGTTACTTTAACAAATTATGATAATTCATTTAAGAATGTAAAAGTAGTTTTTGAAAAAGAAGACTTAAAAAATACTCTTGGAGAAGTTATATCAAAAGCCGGAAAGACTCAGGTTAGAATTGCAGAAACTGAAAAATATCCACATGTTACTTTTTTCTTTAATGGTGGAAGAGAAAAAATTTTTGAAAATGAAGATAGAATTTTATGCCCCTCNCCAAAAGTCGCTACATACGATTTAAAACCTGAAATGTCCGCATTTGAAATTAAAAAATCAATTTTAAAGAAAATGGTCAATGATAAACCAGATTTTATTTGTTTGAATTTTGCTAATCCTGATATGGTTGGTCATACTGGAAACTTTAATGCAGCCATAAAAGCATGTGAAACAGTTGATCTTTGTGTCAAAGAAATAATTAATTATGCTTTGAAATTAGATTATGTAAGTCTAATAATTTCTGACCATGGTAATTGCGAAAAAATGTTAAATAGTGATGGAAGTCCTAACACTGCACACACAATAAATCCTGTTCCAATTATCTTAGTTGATAACAAAAAAACAAAAATTAACAAAGGGGTTTTAGCTAATATAGCCCCTACAATACTTGATATCTTAGGTATAGATAAACCGAATGATATGACTATGAATTCTTTATTATAAAATCAGTGAGAAAAATTTTATTTATTTTATTTTTTATTAGTTGTAGTTCATCACAAAAATCACTTCCCGTTTCCTATGGAGAGACAATAGATGGTGTTCCATTTATTACAGGTAAAATTAATCGTCAAAATCTTATTGATTATAAGTATAGTAATTGGTTTGTGAATGANTACGATAGATATCGAGTTCCAGATGGATGGGTAAAAAAAAATAAAAAACTATTAAANANAATGAGCCTTAAATTATTTTTAGGTACATGGTGTGAAGATTCTGAGAGGGAGGTTCCTGGTATGATTAAACTTTTGGAAAGTTCTGGATTTGATTTTTCAAAAATTGATATTTATGCTGTTACAGAAGAAAAAAANACTCCAGAGAACTATGAAAAAGATCTAAATATTATAAACGTTCCTACATTAATTTTTTATAAAAACAATAAAGAAATTAATCGATTTGTTGAGTTTCCAAATATTTCATTAGCAAAAGATTTAGAGGATATCATCCAAGGAAAAGAATACAAAAATCCATATTCAGAAACCAATGTGAATGAATAAATTAATTTTAAAATCAAGAGAAGAAATTGAATTAATTAGAGAGAGTGCAACACTAGTTTCTAAAACTCTTGGTATGTTAGCTTCAGAAATTTTNCCAGGAACTACAACTCTTAAATTAGATAAACTAGCTGAAACTTTCATTCGAGACAACCATGCTTTACCTGGATTTCTTGGTTTATACGACTTTCCAAATACTTTATGCGTCTCCCCAAATTCTCATGTAGTTCATGGAATTCCTAATAATGAACCACTCAAAGAAGGAGATATTCTTTCCATTGACTGTGGTGTACTCAAAGACGGATTTTATGGGGATCATGCATATACATTTTGCATTGGAGAAATAGATTTAAAGACAAAAAAATTATTAGATATTACTAGACAAGCACTTTACAAGGGAATATCTGAATTTAAAATTGGCAATAGAATCGGAGACATTGGTTACGCAATTCAAAAACATTGTGAATCTGAAGGATACGGTGTAGTAAGAGAGCTTGTTGGACATGGCCTCGGAAAATCAATGCATGAGTCTCCTGAAATTCCAAATTATGGAAAAAGAGGAAAAGGAAAAAAAATTGAAAATGGAATGGTTGTTGCTATAGAGCCAATGATTAATATGGGTTCACATAAAATAAAACAACTTGATGATGGCTGGAGTATTTTAACNAGGGATAATCTGCCAAGCGCCCACTTTGAACACAATGTAGCTTTGATTGATGGAAGACCAAACTTATTATCAACTTTCAAATATATCAATGAAGCTTTGGGAGTTAAATCCAATGATGAAGACCCATTTAATAACTAATTAAATAATGCGATTAATTCTTAAAATATTTCCTAGACCCTTATTAATCAGGTTAAGTATTTTAATCAAGCCTATTTTTTCAATTATTTTTAAAGGATCAAAATTTATTGATCCTATTAATGGAAAAGGTTACAGTATGTTTTTACCTTATGGGTATAATAAATTGAGAAATAATGCATTATGTCCAGGAACCTTTTCACTAGAAAGACACAGATTGTTGTGGCTTTATTTAAAACATAATTCAAGTATTGAAAATCAATCATTAAAAGTTTTACATATAGCTCCCGAGCAGATTTTTTTTAAAAAATTTAAAAAAATTAAATCATGGAATTATATTACTGCTGATCTTAATTCTCCCCTAGCAGACATAAAAGCTGATATTTGCAATCTTCCTTTTGAAAAAGAATCTTTTGATCTTATATTATGCAATCATGTTTTGGAACATATTGTAGATGATCTTAAAGCTATGAAAGAAATATATAGAGTTCTTAAATATGGTGGAAGAGCAATACTTCAAGTCCCAATAGAAACAAACAGATTAAAAAGTTATGAAGATCTCAAAATTACTTCACCAAAAGAAAGAAATAAACAATTTGGTCAATATGATCATGTAAGAATCTATGGTATGGATTTCTTTGAGAGATTAATTAAAGTTGGTTTTAAAATTGAAAAAATTGATCTAACATCTGAAATGAAAAATGAGGAAATTATTAAATATGGTTTAATTAAAGGAGAACTAATCCCAGTTGGCTGGAAATAATTATGAAACAGAATCTTCTGATTATCTTTTCTAAAAACTCAATACTTGGGAAAGTTAAATCTAGACTTGCAAAGAGTATTGGGGAGAAAAAAGCATTAAAAATATATAAATTACTGGTTAAAAAAACCATTAACGTTTTGTTTGAATTCAAATATGATATAGCTGTTTTTCATAGTGATTTTATTCCAAAAAAAAACGTTTGGAATTTTACTAAATATCAAAAAGTTCAAAATGGAAGAAATTTAGGTAATAAAATGAAAAATGCATTTCAGTGGGGATTTAATAACGGTTATAATAAGATATTAATTATAGGAACAGATCTTTGGGACCTTGAAAAAAAATTATTAATTAAATCATATGAAAAATTGAAAAATAATGATGTTGTATTTGGACCAGCTTTTGATGGTGGATATTATCTCTTGGGTTTAAAAAAAATGACTAATTCCATTTTTGAAATAAAATCTTGGGGAACAAACGATGTGCTAAAAAATAGTCTAAAAAGGGTAAAAGGAAAAAGTGTTTATTTTTTACCAATGCTAAACGATATTGATGATATTCAAGATCTTAAAAATTGTAATGAACTCATTAATTTAATTTAAAATATAATATTAAAACAATTAAAGTTGTCAAATGAAATATCTATTATTTTTTTTCTTGATTTTTATCAATTTAAACTTATTCTCCCAAAGAGATATTCATGAACGTTGGGATTTTGAACTGAAAAAATTTGTTAACCAAAATGGTAAAGTTGATTATCGAAATTGGAGTAAAAATAGAAATGGTCTGAAAGCATATATTAGTGTTTTAGAACAAAATCATCCAAAAGAATATTGGTCAAAAAATCAAGTAATAAGCTATTGGATAAATACATATAACGCTTTAACGATTAATTTAATTCTTGATAACTTCCCACTAAAAAGTATAAAAGAAATTAAAAATCCATGGGGAGAAAAATTGATACACTATAAATTAAAAAGCTACACTCTTAATGAAATAGAACATGAAATTTTAAGAAAAATGAAAGAACCGAGAATACATTTTGCAATTAATTGTGCATCCATTTCGTGTCCTAATCTTTCTGATTCAGCCTATTTTTCAAATACTTTAAATGATCAACTAGATAATTCTACAAAAAATTTTCTAAAAAATAAAAATTCAATTAATCCACATGAGATTAAAATATCAAAAATTTTTTTGTGGTTTAAAAAAGATTTCGGTAATAGGAAAATGCTTTTAGATTTTATTGAAAAATATTCAATGGTTAAATTAAATAGTCCTAAAATTAAATATCTAGCGTATGATTGGAATTTAAATAATATTAAATAGATTTATTTAATTTTGTTTATTTGCTATTAAGTATTTATCTATGTGGAAGGCTTATCATCTCATAAAAGTGTCCTTTGCAGCAGCATTAACTGGAATAATATGCTGTATAGGTCCAGTAATTTTATTTCAATTTGGAATTATAGGAGGAATTTATGCGATTTCTTTTGCTGATTTTTTTTATTCAGATGATGGATCAATTGGTTTTGGAGCAGTTTTATTGAGAATAATAGCCTTAATAGTAATAGTTTTTGGAATTAGAAGTTATAATAAAAAAGAAGATTGCACATCAAACACAAAAAAACAAAAATCCATAAATAAAATCTTATTTGGATTAATACTACTAGTTTTTACCTTATCTATTTTTATGACTCTTGATGAATTTTCAAGTATTTATTTTGATGAATATATAGTGCCTCAACAACAAATTGAACTGAATATAAAATAATTTAGTTTGAATGAAACTAAAATATCTATTATAATTCCTGCATTAAATGAAGAGAATTCTATTGGTCAGGTTATAAATTCATTGCCTAAAATTTATNATCAATTAATAGTTGTTGATAATGGTTCAAACGATTCAACTCGAAAAATTGCAAAAAAAAATGGTGCAATTGTATTAATTGAAAAAAAAAGAGGGTATGGAAACGCTTGTCTAAAAGGCATACGATTTTTAAAAAAAACTCCTCCAGATATAGTTGTGTTTTTAGATGGGGATTTTTCTGACTATCCACAAGAAATCAAAAAAATAATTAAACCAATAGAACAAAAAAAAGTTGATTTTGTTATTGGTTCAAGAATTAAATCATTGAGAGAAAAGGGTTCAATGACACCACAACAAATCTTTGGAAATAAACTAGCATGTTTTTTATTAAAGTTAATTTATGGCGGTAAATTTACAGATCTAGGTCCGTTTAGAGCAATTAAATGGGATACCTTAATGGATTTAAATATGATAGATAAAACATACGGATGGACAATTGAAATGCAATTAAAGGTATTAAGAAAAAAAATTTCTTATGCTGAGGCTCCAGTTAGGTATAGGAGAAGAATTGGTAATTCCAAAATTTCCGGAACTTTAAAGGGATCTTTATTGGCTGGAATAAAAATTATTGGTTGGATAGTAAAATATTATTTTAAAAAATGATTGATCCTAAATAACAAATATTGATGTTTATAATAAGTACTTTAATTTTTTTATATTCTGTTTCATTANTTATNTTTTTTATTTTCTCATTAGTACAGCTCAATTTACTTTTTAATTACTTAGGTAAAGAAAATAAAAAAAATAATCATATTAAATGGAATTTTAATAATATCAAAGAGGTTCCGTTTGTTACCATTCAACTTCCTATATATAATGAATTTTATGTAATAGAAAGACTCTTAAACTCAGTTGAAAAANTACAATATGCAAATGAAAAAATTGAAATTCAAATCTTAGACGACTCAAATGATGAATCATCGAAACTCATAAAAAAAATAACAAAAAAAATTAAAAGTAAAGGGGTAAATATTCATCACTTAAAAAGAAATAATAGGGATGGTTTTAAAGCAGGAGCACTTAAAGAGGGGTTGAAAAAAGCAAAAGGTGAATTTATCGTAATTTTTGATTCTGATTTTTTACCCAATAAAGATTTCCTAATAAAAACTATTCCATATTTCAAAGATCCCAAGATAGGTATGATTCAAACACGTTGGGGATATTTAAATGAAGATTATTCTATTTTAACTAAAACTCAAGCTTTTGCCCTNAATGCTCATTTCACCCTTGAGCAAGTTGGTAGAAATAATAAAAATCATTTTATAAATTTTAATGGAACTGCGGGTGTCTGGCGTAAAAAAACAATAATAGATTCCGGAAATTGGCAAGAAGACACATTAACAGAGGATCTTGATTTAAGTTANCGAGCTCAATTAAAAAACTGGGAGTTTCTTTATTTAGAAAAAATCATTACACCATCCGAACTTCCAGTTACTATAAGTGGTGTAAGATCTCAGCAATTTAGGTGGAATAAAGGTGGAGCTGAAAATTTTCAAAAAAATATTATTCATGTTTTAAAGTCCAAAAAAATAACTATGATTACTAAGATTCATGCTCTGGCACATCTTTTAAATAGCACTATTTTTTTAAATATCTTTTTGGTTAGTTTTTTGAGTATCCCNTTGCTTTATCTTAAAAATCAATTTTCAAATCTAAAATGGTTTTTTAATTTCAGTGCTCTATTTTTTATAAGTACTTTGATCTTTTATTTTTGTTATTGGTTTATACATAAACAAAAAAATGGATATTCATTGTTAAGCATAATAAATTACACTATAAAATTCATAATATTTTATTCACTTTCTGTGGCTTTTTCTGCACATAATTCATATGCTGTTATTAAAGGTCATATGAGGGTTAANTCTAATTTTATAAGGACTCCAAAGTATAATTTAATTGATAAAAAAAATCAATCCGTAGCTGGTAAAAAATATTTTAATAATTCTNTANNTACTTTTACAATAATTGAGACTNTACTTTCACTTTACTTCTTATTCGGNTTGTATCTAGCATTCACTATAGGTGATTATGGTGACTTCAGTTTTTTTCCATTTCACTTGTTTCTTTTCNTAGGCTATGGCTATATTTCAATTAAATCCTTTAATGAAATAAAAGCTTAGATTTTGAGGATTTCAGCATTTTTAGGAACCTTAATTATTTTTTCAATATTATTGTATTTGTTTANTGGATATAGCCTCACCAGATCTGAAACGACTTTATTAATATTTTCCTTCTTTTTACTTTTTTTGATTTTTTTATTAATTATGTACCAAAAGTTATCCACTTATTCAATTTTTATAATAGGTGTAATTTTTAGGTTGGTTTTAATATTNTCTTTTCCAAGTTTATCTCAAGATTTTTTTAGATTTTTTTGGGATGGAAATCTTCAANTAATTGGGGAAAACCCATATCTATACTCTCCTAATCAACTAATTAATAACGATAATTTATTCCCATTAGCTAATGAATTATTTCAAGGAATGGGAGGTATTTCAAATGAAAACTATTCTAATTACCCTCCATTTAGCCAAGTAATTTATTTAATATCGTCTTTATTAGGAAAAAATAATTTATACTATTCAATAATAATATTAAGGATAATAATAATTTTATTTGAAATAGGTNTTTTNTATTATTTAAATAGACTATTAAATCTCCTAAAACTTCCACCTAATAGAGTTGGTTTTTATTTCTTAAATCCACTGGTAATTATAGAATTGACTGGCAACCTTCATGGTGAAGGAATAATGATGTTTTTCTTCTTGACTGGATTTTATATGTTAATTAAAAATAAACTNTTCAAATCATCTATTTTATTTTCAATTTCGGTTGCTACCAAACTAGTTACTTTAATAATACTTCCTTTAATAATAAAAAAACTGGAAATCAAAAAGAATATAAAATTCTATATAGTATTTCTAATTTTTTCCGTTATTCTTTGGGCTCCATTTTTAAATAGTAAAATCTATCTAAATTACTTTAACACAATTATGTTATGGTTTAATAAATTTGAATTTAATGCAAGTGTCTATTATATTATTAGAGAAATAGGATTCTATTTTAAGGGATATAATATTATTAATGAGTTTTCAGTTATTTCAATATTAATTATAATTTTAGTTATAATATTCTTTTCTTTTTTTAAAAAAAATAATTCCATAAAAGAAATTCTTTCCAATCAACTTTTATTATTAACCTTTTATTTTTTTATTTCAACAACAGTTCATCCATGGTATATTACTTCTCTTATATCTATATGCTTACTTACCCCCTACTTTTATCCAGTAATTTGGAGTGGACTCATTTTTTTATCATATTCATCATATGGATCATTAGGTTTTCAAGAAAAACCAATCATACTATTAATTGAATATTTTGTAGTTTTTTGTCTATTTATTATTGAGACTACTGGCAATAAAAATAGAATTTTTAATGCATTTGCAAAAACCCCTTCTCTTTCGAAGTAAGATGTCTCCATTTACCTCTTGTCAAATCTTTTTTTGTTAATGAGCCGTAAGTTACTCTATCTATCTGCTCTACAATAAAATTTATTTTTTTAAAAATTTTAACTATTTCTCCTGATTCAATATTAAAACATTCTATACCTAGGTCCTTTTTTGAATTTCCCGAAATATATGAAACACTCTTAAATTCAATCTTTTTATTATTAATATAATGTGCCTTATTTATTTTTTCAAGATTTAAATTATTTATGCTTTTATCAAGAGTTATCTTATAAATCATTCTTACACCTTTTTTTGACGAATTAAGTTTTTTTTTAAAATACAAATCATTACTTAATAATAATAACCCTGAAGAAGTTCTTCCCATGTTATCAAAAGGGTAAATTTTATTTAGNTTGGAAATATTAATTAAATCATTAACTGATTTTTTTACTTTTTTATCAGTTGAAGAAGCTAAGAANCCCTTTGGNTTGTTAATTAGAATATATACTGGTTTACTATTAGTAATAATTTGGCCGTCATATTTAATTATATCATTTGGAAGAACCTTATACCCCATTTTAGTAATTATTTTTCCATTTACATTAACCATACCTAACTTAATAAATTCGTCCGCTTCTCTTCTTGAACATATTCCAGAATTTGAAATAAACTTATTCAATCTTATTAATTCATTGTCAATTGATCTTATGGNTTTTTTTTTATTAATCATAATTTAAGTGATAAGTGTAATACTAAAAACTCCNATGAGTATCCAAACTTTTATAAAGTTACGAAGCCAAAGATAATTTTTTTGATCTTTATAAATCCACAAATAAACAGTCCAAATCAAAATAAAAAAAATACTTAATAGATAATAAAAATAAATATTACCTAAATTAAAATTTAATAAATTAATTGAAAGAATAAAGGTAAATAAAGAAAAAAAAGAAGCTACTATCTTAGTTTTAAAAACTCCATAAATAATTGGTATGGTTTTATACTCTTGGATCCAATCACCATTAAAGTTTTGAAGATCCTTAACTAAGTCCCTTAAAAATAAAAGGTTAAATAAAAACAAGGCCATTAATATAACTTTAAATGAAAATGTCCCAAAATAAAGTATTACCCCAAAAAAGGGATATATCACTATTGCAGAAGAAATAAAATTGCTNGCCCAATAAAATCTTTTTATTTTATAACTATATAGCCATATTATAAAAATATAGAATGAGTAAAAAACAAACACTTTATATGAAATGCTAATGGATATAATCATGNCAATAAGATTGAAAAGAAAATAAATCTTTAACTGATTTATTACTGAAATAAGGTTGCCTAAAAAAAACATTTTGGGTCTATTAATTCTATCTTTTTCAGAATCATAAAAATTATTTATTATGTATCCAGATAAAGTTGAAATAGCTGTTACAAGAACTATAATAAATAAGTTGAAGTCTAAAATAAGAGATGTCAAACTTCTTTCTGGAGCCAAAATATATATTGAAATCAAATATTGGGTTAAACAAAGCACTATCACATTAAATAATCTAGTTGTACTAACAAAACCTAATATTTGATAATAAAGTCTATACATTAAAAATTATATACAACTTGCAATTTGTGACCTGATAATAATTTTTTTGTATTATTTAAATTTTTTGTAAATCCAAGAATATATCCCCCACCTCCTGAACCGCAAAGTTTTAAATAATAAGCATTTGAATTAATTCCTTTCAACCATATATCTTTATATTTATCAGGGATCATTGGATTGAAATTATTAAAAACAATTTCTGAAAGTTCTTTTAAATGATTAAAAAGTTTTTTATACGATCCAGATAAAAAATCATCAACACATTTATCGGTGATAGATATAAAATCTTCTTTTATTATTTTACTGTATGATTCATCTTTCATGTTATGCATAAATAAATTAACCATTGGAGCAGTATCACCTTCAAAGCCACTATCTAACAAAAAAACCGCACCCGAACCAGTATAATCTTGAGATGGAATTCCCGGAGATTCTATATTATTGTTTGATTTAATTAAAATAGGAACCCCTAAATAACTATTTAATGGATCAAGTCCTGAAGATTTTCCGTGAAAATAGGATTCCATTTTAGAAAAAATATTTTTTAATTTTTGAAGTTTATTATTTGTAAGACTTTTTGATATATCAATCTTATTCAAAGCATACCTGTCGTAAATAGCCGCTACCAAAGCACCACTACTTCCCACTCCATATCTTTGAGGTATGTCGCTTTCAAAAAATATATTACTTGCCAAATCAATTTTAATTTTTTTCCAGTCGAAATCAATAACTAAAGAATCAATAGATTTCAAAAAAAAGATATAATTTTTTATAATTTGATGAGATTTTTTTTGAGAATCATTTAATTGTAAGTTCTTTATTTTTAAACCTCCTTTGTAAGAGTTATATGGTATTGACAATCCTTTAGAATCTTTAATAATTCCATACTCTCCAAAAAGAAGAATTTTTGCATAAAATAATGGACCTTTCATATTTATAAAACTATTTTTTTTGGACCAATTCCAACTTCATCATTTATAAACTCACCAGATTGACAAAATTCTATTAATTCATTAACAATAAAAGTCTGAATCTTATTGAAATATTTTTTTGGATATAGTAAATGAATATTTGAACCTGCATCTAATGTATAACAGATAGGAACTGAATTACTATTTCTGAACTTGATAACTTTATCTATAATAGATAAGGTGTTTGGTTTCATTAAAATAAAAGATGGTGATGAGGTCATCATCATTGCATGAAGACATAATGCTTCAGATTCAACAATTTTAATAAAATTTTTAATATCTCCTATCTCTAATATATTTTTTATTGAATTTATATTTTTATTCGCTTGAAAAAATCTATTCTCTGCATATGGATTGNATTCCATTAGCTTNTGCCCTAAAGAGCTACTGATTTTTTTTTCCTGTTTGTCTATTATAAGTATTGAATCCTGATAAGATTCAAAAACTTTATCTATTTTTNTCAATGGTGTTCCAAATAATTGACTAGAGTTTTTGTAAAATTCAGACTGACCCCAAGATACCATGGGTCCCTGAATACTTCTACAAGCACTTCCTGATCCTAGTCTAGCCAAAAATGAGGCTTTTTTTAAAAAAAAAGGTTTTGATATTTTAGGATTACTTATTTTTTCAAAGTCCATTAGACAGAGTGCTAAAGATGACATNGATGATGCGGATGATGCAATTCCACTACTATGGGGAAAAGTGTTTTCACTTTCTATTTCAAAAAAATGATATTTTATAGATGGAATATATTTTTCTACTTCATAAAAAAATTTATCAATTTTTTTATGAAAGGATTCCTTAGTAGAATTTTTAAATAAAAAAGAGTAATTATTAATCTCACCTTTTTTTTTCGGTCTAAACCTAACCTTAGTAATTGTTTTTGATTTAGTTAGGGTAAAACTAATAGATGGATTTTTAGGTNGTTGATTTTTATACTTTCCCCAGTATTTTATTAATGCAATATTGCTTGGAGATTCCCATGATGAAGATCCACTTACAAGCTTTGAAGATTCAAATATGAAATCATTTTCATTCATACATATACAAAGATACTATTTTGAAATCCGACTAAACCCATATAAGTTATATTTATAGAACTAAATTAAGAGTTGATTGTAATAAAGTTAAATCATTATTTGACCCTTTCAGGATAATCTGATATTATCGCATCTACTCCCAGGCTTTTCATCTTTCTGATATCTTTAAATTTATTTACAGTCCAGGCATAAACCATTAGGTTTTTTGATTTTATTATAGAAATATTTTTGTTGTTAAGAAAAGTGTAATCCGAGTTAATTGCGAAGGCATTNAGATCTTTTGCTATTTCAATGGCATTTACGGGATCTGTTTTTTCAATTAAAATTGCAATTTTAATTTCTTTGTTTAATTGATAAAAAGCTCGAAGTTCATCCCAATTAAAACTAGAAATAAATACTTTCTCTGGTCTCCATAATGATGATTCAAAATATGATTTTAATAATTGATGAGTTAAAAATGCAGTATTGGATCCTTTTAATTCAATATTCAATATTACTTTTCCATTTATTAAATCTAGAACTTCAACTAATGTTGGTATTTTTTCTTTTCCTAGTAAACTTAATTTCTTTATACTATCCAAACTCATTAATTCAATCATCCCTTTTCCATCTGTTAATGAATCAACCATTTGGTCATGAAAAACTACAAGTTCGCCAGAAGCACACCTAAAGACATCTATTTCTATTCCATCAACTTCTAATTCTATAGCTTTTTCAATTGACCCTAATGTATTTTCAGGATAATGCCCTTTAGCACCTCTGTGTCCAATAACAAGTGGATTTTTCATTTTATTACAACTGAGTATTATAAAAATTAATGTAAAAATTAAAATTATTTTTTTTAAAATTTTTAAACTAATCATCTGGAGCTATTTTAATTTCCAGTCCTTCTAATTCGCTTGAAATCCTTATTTGACATGCTAAACGACTGTTTTCTTTAACATTTAATGCTTCAGCAAGCATTGCTTGTTCCTCCTCAGTTTTTTTTTTAAGATTATGCTCTGAATTGATATAACATTGACATGAGGCACAAAGTGCAATTCCGCCACAAATTCCTTCGACAGGAAGCTCATTCGCTTTTAAGGCTTCCATTAGATTAAATCCCATATCAGTTGGGATTTTTAAAAGATGGGTGTTTTCTTCTCTGTCAATTACTTTTATAGAAATTTCTTCTTCCAAAATAAAAATTATTCCTCTATGCTAATTACTTTTTCTATTTGGGGAACATATTTTTTTATAGTCATTTCAACACCATGTTTGAGTGTCATTTGGTTCACAGTGCAAGAGACGCATGCACCGTGAAGTTGAACATTTACTATCTTGTTTTTTTCTTCAATGGACACAAGAGATATATCTCCCCCATCTGCTGCCAAAAAAGGCCTTATTTCATCTAAAGCCTTAAGAACTTTTTTTTTAATCTCAGTACTATTCATTTTTATTTATTTACTTCACTACATCCAGTCATTGTTGTTATTTGAACAACTTTAGTTGGAGGTAGATTTTTATTTCTTTGTATAACCTGCTTTGCTAATTCCTTTGTTATCATATCAAAAGAATTGGAAACTAAACTTTCTTCTTGAAGAGCAGCGGGTCTCCCAAAATCCGATGCTTCTCTTATACTTTGATCCAAAGGTAGTGAACCTAAAAATGGAATACCTTTAGATTCAGATAAATCTTTTGCTCCCTGCTTTCCAAATATATAATATTTAGAATTAGGAAGCTCTTTTGGAGTAAANTAAGCCATATTTTCAATTATCCCNAGTACTGGAATTTGGATTGTTTCTTGTTGAAACATTGCAACCCCTTTTCTCGCATCAGCCAAAGCTATCGGTTGAGGAGTGCTTACTACTATTGCTCCAGTTATTGGAAGAGACTGAACAATGCTTAGATGTATATCTCCAGTTCCTGGAGGTAAATCAATTAACAAAAAATCTAATTTACCCCAATTAGAATCAAAAATTAATTGATTAAGTGCCTTTGAGGCCATTGGACCTCTCCAAATTACTGCCTGGTCAGGTTTTGTAAAAAAACCTATTGATAATAACTTAACTCCGTAATTTTCAAGTGGCTGCATCTTTGATTTGCCATCGATTTCCTTGGCTAATGGCCTCTGTCCTTCTAAGTCAAACATTAAAGGCATTGATGGGCCATAAATATCTGCATCTAAAACTCCCACTTTTAACCCCATACTAGCCAGAGTTACAGCAATATTCGCCGTTACAGTAGACTTACCCACTCCGCCTTTTCCTGATGCTATAGCAATTATTGAATCAATTCCTGGAATTATCTTTCCTGTAATTTTTTTATCAGAGGATTTTTTTGGTACTAAAACTTTAATAAAAACATTAACTTTTAAATTAANATTCATTTTAGANTGAATGGACTTTATAATTTCCACTTCCAATTTCTTTCTGGCTTGAAGANTTGGATTGGATATTGATAAATTAATATCTATTTGATCNCCAAAAATTTGAATATTTGTTACACATCCGCTACTAACTATATCCTCNGTAGTTCCGGGATTATTNATTAATTTTAGAACGGTAAATATAGAATCTTTATCAATATTCATTTTAAAGATGTTTTACAAATATAATTCAAATAGAAGCAATGGATAACTATAAAAAACTAATTTTTATAAGCCTCAAGGTTATCTGATGGATCCCAAAAGAATGAATTAAAATTTGAAATTTGATTATCTATGACATTAATTCCCTCCGATTCGAGAAGGTCCTGCATTAAATTAGTCCCTTGAAAATGATGTTTTCCTGTTAAAAATCCAAACCTATTGACTACCCTATGAGCAGGTATATTTACTCTAAAGTGGGATGCATTCATTGCCCATCCAACCATTCTTGATGAACCAGGAGAGCCTATATAATTGGCAATTGAACCATATGTAGAAACTCGTCCATATGGAATTTGTTTTACAACAAAATAAACTTTATCAAAAAAATTATTTTTGGACATTATCAATTAAATAAAATTGAGTGAAAGTTATAGGCTTTTTTATTTTTAAAAATTTTTTTTCATAAAAAGTTTGAATATCAGTCACCTCTTCAGGTACATTTAATTTTTTATATATATCATGATTTACATAATTGATTTTACATTTTAATTTTTCTAAAATACCATGTAGGTAGCCAAACAAATACTCACTGTCCGTTTTGACATTAACCAATCCTTTATCAATTAAAATATCCCTGTATTTCTGAAGAAAATCAGGATTAACCAATCTGTGTTTAGATCTCTTATATTTTATTTGTGGATCGGGGAAAGTTATCCATATCTCTGAGACCTCGTTTAACTCAAAAACATTTTTGATTAATTCAACTTGCATTCTAAGAAATACTACATTTAGAATTTTTTTATCCAATGCAGTTTTGGCTCCTCTCCATATTCTAGCTCCCTTAATATCAATACCAATGAAATTTTTATCTGGAAATTTTTGTGATAAATAAATTATGTACTCTCCCTTTCCACAACCCAACTCTATAACTATTTCATTATCATTTTTAAAAAAATCTTTTTTCCATTTTCCTTTAAATGGAAATTTGTCTGATATTAAAAGATCTCTTTGGGGTTCTAAAACGTTATCAAACTGCTCGTTGTCTTTAAATTTTTTTAATTTATTTTTACTAGCCACAAATGATTAATTGATAAACTAAATATCTATGTTTTCTTTTAAAATATAATATTGCTAAATTACTTTTTCTAAAGTAAATGAAAACTCAGACCCAACATTTTTATTGCTTTCAACGAATATTTTTTCATTATGAGCTTCTATAACATGTTTAACAATTGATAGTCCAAGACCTGACCCACCCTTTTTTCTATTACCTGATTTATCTACTCTGTAAAACCTTTCAAATAATCTTGGTAAATGTTTTTTACTTATTCCTAATCCGTTATCAGTAACGCTAATTAAAAGTTTTCCTTCGTTTAAATTCTGAACACTGATTTCCGTTGTACCATTCTCAACTCCATATTTGATAGAGTTCATAACAAGGTTTGTAATTACCTGTTGAATTCNNTCNNTNTCTGCCATAACAAATATTGGATTTAAATAATTTNTATCNAACTCTAAAGATATTTTNTTCTTTTTAGATTCCATTTCAAGNAATTCATAGACATTNNTGATNATANTTAAAATATCAAATTTTTCTTTTTCAATANTTTTTACTCCAGATTCAAANTGAGAAATTAANTCAAGATCTTTTACTAAATATGTAAGCCTATCTATCGCTTTAGANGATCTTTTTAAATATTTTTTTAGTANATCAGGNTCATCCATTCCACCATCTATAAGAGTTAAAATATAACTTTGAATAGTAAATAATGGNGTTTTTAGTTCATGTGATATNTTTCCAATAAAATCTTTTCTATANTTATCTTGATCTTTTAATAGTTCTATTTGAAGGTTTTTATTTTTAGCATATTCTTTTAATGATTTNGATAATGAATCTAGNTTATCNAAATTANTTTGATCNNTTAAATTATATTCNGATGAATAAAACTCATCAATAANCTTTTTTATAGTCTTTGATAAAAAAANCTTGAAGCTAAAATANAATGTGATANAANANGTAGTAAAANTCAAAAAANNTAAANTAAAAAAATNTTTTNNATTCNCTNCNATTATAAAAANAATTAACAGNGTTNNNNTNGAAANNAAAAAGGAAATTAAGANNGAANGGACTAAAATATTATTCTTCTTCAATATTAGATTTTTTAATTAACTATTAACTTATATCCAACACCTTTTATAGTTTTGAAATATTCNTTTCCAAATTTTTCTCTTAATTTTCTNATGTGTACATCTATTGTTCTATCACCAACNANAACTTCNGAACCCCATANTTNATTCATTATTTNNTNNCTAGTTATAACNTTNTCANTNTTTGANNCTAATAAAAAAANCAATTCNAATTCTTTTCNAGGNAAAGAGAATTTTTTTNNATTNTTANNNACACTNTATCTTTCTCTATCTATTNTAAAATNNCCAACNTCAANAACNTCATCANNNTTTTCAAAANTTTTNNACCTCCTNAGNAATGATTTTACTTTGGACATTAANACTTTTGGTTTAATTGGCTTAGTAACATAATCATCCGCNCCAGCATCAAATGCAGNAACNTAAGAAAAATCTTCACCTCTAGCAGAAAGAAACATAATTATTGTATTATTAAATTTACTNNTCTTCCTCANTNNCTCACATGCTTCAATCCCATCCATATTTGGCATCATAACATCCATTATAATTAGATTTGGCAATATTTTGTTGGCAACTTTTATGGCTTTTATCCCATCATTAGCAGAAAAAATTTCGTATCCCTGATTAGAAAGATTATATGTCAAAATTTCAATCACATCCGGTTCATCATCAACTAGCAAAATTTTTATTTTATTTTTCATGATGATTTGATTTTATTTGTATGATATAATAAATGTAATTATTAATTTNTTTAACAACGTTAATTTAATTTTAAATTAACGTTGTNAAATAAGATAGCTAATAAATTATTANTNAGAATTAAATTTGAGATTTATGACATCAACTAAGTCCTTTCATGAAATTNAATCAAAATCTGATTTTGAGGATGCTTGCCATAATCTTTTATTTCATCACTATAAATTAAATCAAACATATAGAAGTTATTGTGATCTAATCAATAGACCCCCTTTTTCAATAAGTTCAATAAATGAAATCCCCTTTCTTCCAATTTCTTTTTTTAAAAAACATCAGGTAAAAATATTTAATTCAAAACCAAAAATTATTTTTAGATCAAGTGGAACAACAAGTNATAATAGATCCCAACATTTTTTGGAAAATGAAAAAACTTATCAAAAAAGTTTTTTTGACTGTTTTGAACTTTTTTATGGAGATATTAGAGACTATAACATACTTGCATTACTTCCTGGATATTATGAACGAAATGATTCATCATTAATTTACATGGTAAAAGAATTAATAAAAAAAAGTAAATCAGCTAAAAGTGGTTTTTATCTAAGTAATTTTGATGAATTAAACAAAAATCTACTAGAACTTGATTACAAAAAAGAAAAAACCATTTTGATAGGGGTTTCTTTTGCTCTTTTAGATTTTATTGAAAAATATAAATTAAATTTAAACAATACNACTATAATTGAAACAGGTGGTATGAAGGGTAAGAGAAAAGAAATAACAAGGGAAGAATTACATAATTTTTTATGTGATGGATTTGGGGTTTCATTAATTCATTCAGAATACGGGATGACAGAAATTCTCTCCCAAGCGTATTCAAAAGGAAANGGNNTATTTGAATGCCCCCCNTGGATGAAAATCTTAGTCAGACAAATTGAAGATCCTCTATCNTTATCAAAAATTACTGACACTGGAGCTTTAAATATTATAGATTTAGCAAATTTTGGGAGTTGTCCTTTTATAGCATCAGATGATGTAGGTAAAATTCATTCTTCAGGAAAATTTGAAGTACTGGGTAGGATTGATAATTCAGAAATTAGAGGCTGTAATACAATTTATTTTTAACTGAATTTTAAAATAAAATAATTTTTTTTGCCTCTTTGCAATAAAATAAATTGTTTTCCAATCAAATCTGATGAACCTAACATATACCCCTCATCAACTTTTATTTTATTTATCATAATAGAATTCTCTCTGAAAGCCCTTCTAGTTTCACTAATAGATTTAAGAAAATTAGACTCAGTTGATAATGCTGAAATGNTTGATATACCTTTTTTAAGAGATTTAATTGATAACTCTTTTTGAGGCACACCATCAAAAATTTCTAAAAAAGTTTTTTGATCAATTTTTTTTAGGTGCTTTGCAGTATCTTTTCCAAATAAGATTTTGGATGCAGTCTTTGCTTTTTTTAGCTCTTTTTTTCCGTGGACTAATTCTGTAACATTATCTGCTAACTGAGTTTGAAGTAATCTTTTATGAGGACTATTTGAATGTTCATCAATAATAATTGCAATTTTGTTTAAACTTAAAAAAGTGAAAATTTTAATATATGATTCTGCATCCTCATCAGAGGTATTAAGCCAATATTGGTAAAATTTGTATGTAGAGGTTTTATTTTTATCTAACCAAATATTACCATGCTCAGTTTTTCCGAATTTTGATCCATCAGATTTTGTTATTAATGGACAAGTTAAAGCATATGCTTTTCCAGCTACTTTTCTTCTAATTAGCTCTGTTCCAGTTGTAATATTTCCCCATTGATCACTTCCTCCCATTTGAATTTTACAATCAAAATTATTGTAAAGATGAAGGAAATCATAGCCTTGAATTAATTGATAAGTAAATTCTGTAAATGACATCCCTTCTTTATCATCTCCATGTATTCTTTTTTTTACAGAATCTTTTGACATCATATAATTGACCGTGATATTTTTGCCAATTTCTCTTGAAAAATCTAATAATGAGAATTCTTTCATCCAATCGTAATTATTAATTAATAATGCGGTATTATTATTTTTTGTTTGAAAATCTAAAAAATTTTCAAATTGATTTTTAATTAATTTAACATTGGTTTTTAAAGTATTTTTATCCAATAGATTTCTTTCATCTGATTTACCTGAAGGATCTCCAATCATTCCTGTTGCCCCACCCAATAATACAATTGGTCTATGACCTGATTGTTGAAAATGCATTAGAATAATTATTTGAACAAGACTACCAATATGAAGAGATTCGGCCGTTGGATCAAAACCAATATATCCCGAAGTTTTATTTTTAAGTAAGAAATTTTCTGTATCAGGAGTAATATTGTGAAGCATCCCACGTTTAACTAATTCTTGAACAAAATTTTTTGGCATAATTCAATCTTATTATACAAATATATATTTATTAGGATTAAAGAAAAAGGATAATAAAGTTTGAAATATTGTTTAATACTTTGTATCTAAAAAAGATAACTGGTCAATAGCTAAGGCAAAAAAAGCTAATTGAAAAAACTTGACCTTAAAGTCAATATTATTTGTAACACTTATTAGCATATAGAAAGAAAAAGGTAACATTTCTGCTACCTAATTCAAGTTAACCAAAACAAAACCAAACTAAATTTTTATTTCGTGTTCATTTTCTATTCACTATTCTAATAATAGCTAGTTCTATATAACAACCAAGCTTGCCTCGAATTAGGTTTCATAACAACAAGTGTTTCACCGTCAGGAGAAAATGCATATTTTAATTTATAGCTTAATAACGCGTCTTTTCTTGTTACAGCTAAAAAGCCATTTTCAACGATAATAATTCCTTCGGAAACTATTTCATTATTAAATGACCTGCTAAACGACGCCTCATTGCTCTTATTGTTATATTCAATACTGATTATTTCATCTTCAAATGACTTCCATTTTCCAAGAAATGAATTTACAGTTGAAGTGTCTTTAGCTGAAGTAGAAACAATTGCCAAAAAAGAAACTAGTAATAAAATTATTTTATTCATTTAATGATTTTGATGCAAAAATATTTAAAATTGATCCAGTCAATGTGATGTTACTGTTATTGTTGTATTAATATTGTATGAAAAATGGATCTATATTAAGAACATTAAGTTTAGAAAGAAAAATACGGAGTAGAGATATTATAAAAGTTTTTTATCTGGTTATTTTTTTATCGAATCTTTAGCTTTAATATCTCTGATTAAAAGTTTCAAATTACTCAAAAAAAGTTTTTTTTGTTCGTCATTGTGTTCTTGAATTTTTACTAACACCTCAACACTATCAACCATTTTTTCCATATCTAAAAGTATATCCTCATATATTTTGGCATAGATTTTTGGGTTTTTAGCATAAAAGTCTTGACTTTCACTAATTTGGGATTGAGTTACATTATATTTTTCAAAAATATATTTATCACCAAATATTTTTTTATCATCAATTCTCGAACTATAGCTTTTTTTTATTGATTCCATTAAAATTATATCCTTTAAAATATTTTTCATTNNATCTTTNGAAATNATANTTTTATATTCNTTTNTNNCTGAAGATAAACAACTATAAAAAAGTAAAATCANANACAATAAAANTTTTTTCATCTATTAAATTCTAATTGTTGNCCAGCGAGATTATCNTTTATTATCCCATTATCAAAAACCCTAAANCCATTAACAAATGTCATTATTATTTTTGCATCAAATATAGANTTTTCAAAAGGTGACCACNTGCATTTATAAAGCANTGATTTTTTTGTAACNCTTGTTTTTGANTTTANATCTACTAATACCAAATCNGCNTAATATCCTTCTTTTATAAATCCTCTATTTTTTATCTGAAAAAGNATTGANGGGTTGTGACANGCTTTCTGGACTAATTTTTCAATNCTTANTTTTTTATTTTTTACACAAGTTAGCATAGCTAAAAGAGTNTGTTGAACAAGGGGTCCNCCAGANGGGCAATCTAAATATTTNTTTTGCTTTTCAGTCAANGTATGAGGAGCATGATCACTTGCAAGAATATCAATNCTATCATCGTTTAAAGCTTTCCANAACTCAGTCTGGTCNTCAATTGATTTTACAGATGGATTCCACTTAATTAATGAACCCTTCTCAGANTAATCTTTATCNGAAAACCANAGATGATGTATNCAAACTTCAGANGTGATTTTTTTNTCTTCNAATTTTATATTATTTGAAAAAAGATTTGTTTCTCTTGCTGTTGATATGTGGAAAACATGTAATCTAGCCCCAGTTTCTTTTGCCAAAGAAATCGCCTTAGCAGAGGATAAGTAGCATGCTTCTTCCGATCTGATCTTTGGATGACAATTTATTGGAATATCATCTCCATAATCATTAATATACTTATTTAAATTATTTTTTATGGTAGTTTCGTCTTCACAATGAACTGCAATTAATAAATCAGTTGATTTAAAAATTCTTTTTAAAACTTTTGGGTCATCAACTAACATGTTTCCTGTTGAAGAACCAAGAAAAAGCTTTATCCCTGCAACTTTATTTTTATCTAATTTTAATATTTGATCTATATTTTTATTTGTTCCACCAAATAAAAAAGAATAATTTGCAAATGATGATTTTGACGCAATATGGAATTTTTTGTTTAGATTTTCTATTGTCGTAGTCTGTGGTATAGTATTTGGCATTTCAATGTACGAAGTTACTCCNCCTGCNACAGCTGCCCTAGATTCACTGCTGATATCNCCTTTATGNCAAAGTCCNGGNTCNCTAAAATGAACTTGGTCATCAATCATTCCTGGNANTAAATNNAGNCCCTCNGCATCAATCACTTCATGNTTACNACTTAANTTTATNTNANATCCAATTTTTTCAATCCTATNCCCATTNATCAAAAGATCTTGNATAAGCTTTTTACCCTCATTNACTATAGTAGCGTTTTTAATAAGTTTTTTTTTCATNNTTATTTACTTAAANAAGCGCATTTTTATAACNCCAAAAATTGCTTCCCAGAAAATATTTATATTCATTTTAGACTCACCTTTAACTCNATTTTTAAATACAATTGGATGCTCGANNAGNTTAAAACCATTTATCCAAGATTTATATTTCATTTCTATCTGNAATGCATAGCCNTGAAACTTNATNTTGTCTANACNGATTTTTTTTAAAATAATACTTTTATATGCAACAAAACCAGAAGTTGNNTCTCTTATNGGCATCCCTGTTATTANCCTNACNTANAAAGATGCAATATAAGACAATAATATTCTCCCTANTGGCCAATTTAANACGTTAATTCCTTCCTTATANCGNGAACCAATTACTAAATCANAACCATCATNAAGAATTTTTAACATNTTNAATATTTCTTTTGGGTCATGNGAGAAATCTGCATCCATTTCAAAAATAANTTCATAGTTTTTNTCAAGTGCCCATNGAAAACCAGNTATGTATGCAGGNCCCAATCCTAACTTTTCTTTTCTATTCAANAAGAAAAGTTTNTCGGGATACTTNTTTATTATTTTTTTNACTNCTANGCTGGTTCCATCAGGNGANCTGTCGTCTACNACTAAAATATNNACATTTGGTGCACAAATAAAAATTTTTGATATAATATGNGAAATATTATCAACTTCATTGTANGTTGGAATTATTATNAATACTTTNTCCATCTTTACAAACTTANATATTTTTTCTNCCTAAAAGAGAGTTTNAAATTGAAAACCAACTAAAAGNTATANTTTTATGGNGTGGAATTATTAGAAAATCAAAATTTAAACTCAAATAATTTNATATTATCTGTCATAATTTTTCTTGGATTTTTAGTTTTTTTAATAAAAAAAATTGATCCTAATCAATTTNATTTTTTAAANAATCCTTTTNNAATTAAACTTTATTANCAAAGNTATCTTATTGATAGAAATTTTAAAATTTTTGATAAATTTTACTTNTTAATTTATTNTTATATTTTGATATCAATTAGTTTATTTTTATCATTTTTTGGNAAATATTTTCTCNATATNCCTATCACAATTTTTAATTTTTTAAAANTNTCAANNTTACTGGCTATATTTNTGNTTNTAAGAAGTTTAANNNANNTNANTATTCTNNGAATAATTAAAAATNGGANNATTTTNNAGAAATATTGGTTTCNTTCTNTAATTTTNAATNNNCANAGNATCTTTTTTTTNGATTATTANAACAACTACTCTTGAGNTAAATGGTTTTTTAACGTTAANNTCTTTCAAGTATNNACTAGTTACTTTTATNTCTTNATCAATTTATTTTAATTTGNATNCANTANTNAAAATAGCTAAAANANTCAACAAAAAATTTTATCTATTTATTTTACTATATTTGTGCGTCAAAANTATTACCGTGGGTACTTCTTGCAAATTATTATTTGTAAAGTTTAGAAAAAAAATCCTATGAGTTTGAAAACAATACTAATTTCCCAGCCTGAACCTGCATCTGACAAATCACCATATAAAAGAATTCAAGAAAAATTAAAACTAAAAATTGATTATAGACCTTTTATTCATGTAGAAGGACTAGATGCAAAATCAGTAAGAAAGCAGAAAATTGACTTTGCTGATTTTGATAATATTATATTAACTAGCAGAAATGCTGTTGACCATTTCTTTCGATTAACCAGCGAAATGAGATTTAAAGTACCTGACAGTACTAAATATTTTTGTTTGTCTGAAGCCGTTGCATATTATCTTCAAAAATACGTTGTGTATCGGAAAAGAAAAATCTATGTCGGTGATAAAAATATAGATGATTTAGAAGAAGTATTTAATAAATTTGGCTCTGAAAAATATTTACTTCCAACCTCAGATATTTTGAAACCATCGATTCCTGAAGCTCTAAACAGCTTTAAATTAAATTGGAAGCGAGCGCAATTATATAAAACCGTCATAAGTGACTTATCTGACTTGAGAAATGTTTATTATGATATTTTAGTTTTTTTCAGTCCATCAGGAATAAATTCTCTTTTTAAAAACTTTCCTGACTTCAAGCAAAATGATACTAAAATTGCAGTTTATGGCATAACAACTCAAGAAGCTGCAGAGAATGCAAATTTAAGAATTGATATATCTGCACCTAAACCTGGGCTTCCGTCTATGTCAATGGCATTAGAAAAATATATTACTGCAAAAAAGTAATTATTTAATTAATTTTATCTTATCATGAGTAAACGTGAATCACTGAATATTGATGGAATAGATAAAATAATTCTTAGGGAATTGATTTCTGATTCTAGGACACCTATTAATAAAATTTCTTTGAAAGTTGGAATCTCGGGTGCGGCAGTCCACCAAAGAATGAAGAAACTTGAAAGCTCAGGACTCATATCTGGTTCGCATTTAATTATAAATTCTAAGCTTCTTGGATATACTACAATGGCTTTCATTGGAATTTATCTTGATAAACCCTCAGAAAACCCTGAGGCAGTTAAAAGATTAAATAAAATACCAGAAGTAATTGAATGTCACTATACAACAGGAAATTGGAGTATTTTAGTCAAAATTTTATCTAAGAACAATGAACACCTTATGAGTCTTTTGAATAATAATATTCAAAAAATTCCTGGAATTTCAAGAACAGAAACTTTTATCTCACTTGAGCAACAAATATCAAGGCAAATTTCTATTTGAATTTTATTTTAAAAAAAATAATCATTGAAACCACAATTAAAGTAACACTATTGGCAACTATCAGAGAAGGTCTATTAATTACCAAGCTATAATAAAGCCAAAGAGATATTCCACAAAACATCACAATGTACATAATTAAAGAAACCCCGTCAGTTTTTTTTGTTTTCCATATTTTATATACTTGAGGTAAGTATGCTGCAGTAGTAATAATTGCAGCTATAAATCCAATTATTTCTATATTCATCAATAGACAATATTTATTATTTTACTTGGAACAACAATTATTTTTTTTGGTGTTTTGTTTTTTAATTGAGAGATGGTTCTTTTGTCTTTAATTATAATTCTTTTAATTTCTTCATTTGATAATTCAAGAGATAATTTTAAGGTAAATTTCATTTTTCCATTAAATGATATAGGGTACTCCTTATCAGTTTCAATTAAGAAAGCATCATCGTGAATAGGATATTTTTCATATGTGATTGAGTCACTATTTCCCAAAAATGCCCACAATTCCTCGGCTATATGTGGAGCAAATGGCGATATCAAGATTGTTAGTGGTTCGAGAATAGATCTTTCTCTACAATTAATGTTGGTTAATTTATTAACACAAATCATAAAATTACTTATGCATGTATTAAAAGACATTGAGTTTATATCGTCATTAATTTTTTTTATCGTTTTGTGTAAGATTTTAATAGATTCTACTGAAGGTTTATTATCAGTTATTTTTAAGTCATTCTCGGAGAAAAATAACCTCCAGAATTTTTTTAAAAAAGAATGAACACCGATTATTCCTGAAGTATTCCATGGTTTTGATTGTTCAAGAGGCCCAAGAAACATTTCATACATCCTAAGAGTATCTGCACCATACTCTCTACAAATTTCATCAGGGTTTACGACATTATATTTTGATTTGGACATTTTTTCAACTTCTCTTGTTACAATAAATTTTCCATTTTCTAAAATAAATTTAGATTTTGAAAATTTTTTTTGACTCTTTCTCAAAACCGNATAGTCTAGTTGATTNAGTTCATTAACAAATGAGATATCTATTCTAATGGGTTCAANATCAAAATCTCCTATTTTATTTTTTGAATAATACTCATCTGTTCCTGATTTTCTATATATAAATGCCGATGAACCCAAAATCATTCCTTGATTTACAAGTTTTTGAGCATATTCTTTTACGGGAAGTAAATTAATATCATAAAGAAACTTTTGCCAAAATCTTGAATATAACAAATGTCCAGTAGCATGTTCACTACCTCCNATATAAAGGTCTACATCTTTCCAATAATTCACAGCATCTTTACCAACAAAANTGTCATNATTATTTGGGTCCATATATCTNTAAAAATACCAGGAGCTTCCAGCCCATCCTGGCATTGTATTTAATTCCATTGGAAAAATAAATTTATTATCAATTTTTTTTTTGGAAACAATTTTTTTTCTTTTTTCGTCCCATGCCCATTTCTCAGCATTTCCTANAGGGGGACTTCCATCATTTGTCGGAAGATATTTATCAACACTGGGTAGTTTTATAGGTAAATATTTGGTCTCAATTGCNTTAGGTAAACCATTAATATAATATATTGGAATTGGTTCTCCCCAGTACCTTTGTCTGCTAAAAATTGAATCTCTTATTTTATAATTTACAGTCTCTTTTCCACATCCTAATGTTTCTATATGTTTAATAATCTTCATGTATGCCTGATCAAAATTTAAACCATCTAAGATTTTAGAATTTTTAAGTTTAAAGCCTTTTTTTTGAATAAATGCTGATTCTGAAATATCTATATTTTTAAAAATATTTTTGATTGGAATTCCAAACTTTTTTGCAAAAGAATAATCTCGATCATCCCCGCATGGAACAGCCATCACTGCCCCTGTTCCATATCCTGCAAGGACATAATCTGAAATCCATATAGGNATGTTTTCTGAGGTTAAAGGGTGGATAGCATATGCCCCTGTAAAAAGACCACTAATNATTTGATTTTCAGTTATTCTTTCTAAATCAGATTTATTAGAAACCTCATCTATGTATTGCCTAATTTTTTTAATTTGATTTCTATTTGCAATTTTTAAAACTAACTCATGCTCTGGAGCAAGGTTCATAAATGTTACTCCAAACAAAGTATCAGGTCTTGTTGTGAAAACCTCAATTTCTTGCTCGGAGTTTTTTATTTTAAATTTTATGGTTGCTCCTTTTGATTTTCCTATCCAATTTCTTTGCATTTCCTTTAACGAATCAGGCCAATCAATTAGATCTAGTCCTTTGAGTAATCGTTCAGCATATGCTGTAATTCTCATACTCCATTGTCTCATCATTTTTTTCTCCACCTTATACCCACCTCGTTCCGAAACTCCATTAATAATTTCATCGTTCGCTAATACTGTTCCTAAATCTTTACACCAATTGACTTCAGTATCTGATAAATAGGCTAATCTGTATTTTAGTAAAATCTGATCTTTTTTTGATGCCTCAAAAGAATTCCACTCCTTGGAAGAAAATTCATCTACTTTTGAACTTGAATGTGCATTTAAATTTCTTGTTCCATTAGATTTAAATTTTCTAATTAGCTCAGAAATTGGNAGTGCCTTATCCATATTTAAATCATAATAACTCTCAAAAAGCTTAATAAATATCCATTGCGTCCATTTATAATATTTAGACTTTGAAGTTCTAATTTCTCTAGACCAATCAAAAGAAAAACCCATCTTGTCTAATTGATCCCGATATCTTTTAATATTTACTTCAGTGGTTTTTTTGGGATGTTGACCAGTCTGAATTGCATATTGTTCAGCTGGTAGACCAAAAGAATCAAAACCCTGAGGGTGCAAAACATTAAAACCTTTGTGTCTTTTATATCTAGCAATAATATCACTAGCTATATATCCAAGAGGATGACCAACATGTAGTCCAGCTCCAGANGGATATGGAAACATNTCNAGAACATAATATTTAGGTTTTTTACTNTTATTTTCTGCTTTGAAAGTATTGTTTTTGCTCCAATATTTTTGCCATTTTAACTCAATTGACTGAAAATTGTAAATCACAATATTATATTTAAAAAAGTAAAAATACATTTATTGAACGAAAGGAAAAAAAGAATATTTATTGATTGATAATAGTAAGTCATTTTGGTTTATTAATTTTATGTNATAATTNAAAAAATTGAAAAAAAATCCAGAGGATAATTATCAAAAAAGAAAATTACTGTCAAATTATTTNTCAGTTATTTTAATAAACATTATNGTTGTTATTTTAACAGGATTTTTTGGNCTTATTTTGTTTAACTCCAATAAATTAGCNAATCACTTTAAGGAACAATTAGCCCTGACAATATATTTTAAAGACAATACTAAACCAATTGAAATTGAACAAATAAAAAAAACTATTCAACTTCAAAAAGCTACTAAAGAAATAAACTTCATTTCGAAGGAAGATGCAGCAAAAATTTATGCAAATGAAATAGGAGAGGATTTTATGGAGTTTTTAGGTTATAATCCATTACTAAGCTCCCTAGATATTTATTTTAAAGCTAATTATGTAAAGTCAAAAAAAATCAAAGAAATAAGTACTTCCTTTTTAAAATATCCTTTTATTGAGGAGGTTCANTATGATCAACCACTTTTAAATCTTTTGGAAGANAATATTGAAAAAATAAAGNTTTGGATGCTTGNATCAAGTCTGACATTTATAATTATTGCATTCATATTAATCAATAGTTCAATTCGACTATCAATATATTCTAAACGTTTTTCTATCAAAACAATGCAGATGGTTGGNGCAACAAAGTGGTTCATTCAAAAACCAATAATACTTCAGTACCTTAAACTCAGCTTAATTTCATCTTCTTTAGCAACAATAGTATTAATTATTTTAATAAAAAAAATAGATGCTAATTATAATGAAATTGGCCTTCTGNANGAATTACCTTTTATTTCAATTTTATTATTGGGTGTATTTTTTCTTGGTATTTGTATAACTTTTTTNTGTTCGTATTATGGTGTNAAAAAATTTCTAAATTTAAAATCAGATGAAATCTATTAACAAAAAAGATTTTTTATTTAAAAAAGCTAATTTNATAATACTTTTTATTTCTATTTTAACAATAGGAGTTGGTTTTATATTTATGTCTGGAGGTGAAAGTGATAATCCTGATTTTTTTAATGAAGAAATTTTTAATTTTCAAAGAATCAGACTTGCCCCTACAATAATAATTATAGGTTTTGGAATTGCAATTTTTTCAATATTAAAAAATCCTAAATAAACAAATGGAAGAACTTAAATTATTACTAATAGGAATAATTCAAGGTTTAACAGAATTTCTTCCAATTTCTTCAAGTGGTCATATCGAATTATCTAAAGCTATTTTTAATATTAACTTTTTTAACGAAAATGGTCTATTGGTTACAATTGTTCTTCACACAGCAACTGCATTAAGTACTTTATGGGTATTTAGAAANGATCTATTTTTATTATTAAAAAATATTATTCAAANAAATCATAATGATTCACATAGTTTTTTTTTAAAAATAATAATATCAATTATACCTGCTGCTTTAGTTGGACTAGTATTTGAAAAGCAGATAAAAATATTATTCAATTCAAATATAATTCTCACTGGAAGTATGTTNATAATTACCGGTTTAATATTGTACTTTTCTAATAAAATTAAATTTGATGAAAAAAAAGTTGGGTATAAACATGCTTTTTTAATTGGCTTGGTTCAAGCCTTTGCTATTCTTCCAGGAATTTCTCGAAGTGGCTCAACAATTGTTATGGCTCTTTTTCTTGGGATTAGTAAAAAAGAATCATCTAAATTTTCTTTTTTAATGGTAATTCCTTTAATTTTTGGTGCGCTTACAAAAAATTTCATTCAAAATAAACACTTAATNNATANAGAAGTTAGTTTTTCTTTGGCTATTGGTTTNATGTCTGCTTTTATCACTGGAGTTATTGCTTGTAGATGGATGATAAAATTAGTCGAGANAAGTAAACTTNAGTTTTTTGGTATTTATTGCTTNATTATNGGTACTATAGCTTTACTTTATGNAAGTATTTGATAATAAAATATCTAAAAGTGAAATATACGAGGGAAGATTTATTTTAATTAATAAACCAATTAGTTGGACATCTTTTCAAGTAGTTAATAAGNTTCGCTATATAATAAAAAAACTATATAATATAGATAAACTTAAGGTTGGGCATACTGGAACACTTGACCCTCTTGCTTCTGGACTACTTATTTTAGCTATTGGTAAAGCGACAAAGCATATTTCTAAAATTCAAAACATGAAAAAAACTTACACCGGAACTATGAATTTTGGTTGCTCGACTCCCTCATTTGATATGGAAACAAAACCAAATAATTTTTTTTCAACGATTCATATCAATGAAAGTTTAATTAAAAATAAAATAAATGATTTTATNGGTATTATTGATCAGTTCCCTCCAGNTTACTCNGCGCTTAAAATAAATGGAAAACCTATGTATAAGTATGCTAGAGAAAATAAAAAAATAAAAATTGAACCTCGAAAAGTTAAAATTGACAGATTTGAATTCAAGTCCTATAAACCACCAAAATTTCATTTCGAAGTAGAATGCAGCAAAGGAACATATATAAGATCTCTTGNAAATGATTTTGGAAAAAAATTAGATAGTGGTGCCTATTTAACAAATTTAGTGAGAACTAATATTGGAAAATACAACATAAAAAATGCAAGCCAAATAAGTGATTTTGAAAAATTAATTAAATAATTTAGCATAAATAAAATATCGATGAGGTCTCTTAATATTCGTTCACAAAAGAAAACAAATAATAATTCTTTAAATCACAACACTCATATNGATAATATTGATTATGCGTATGAAATAAATAATTTAAAAAAAGAAAAAAATGCNGTTATATTATGTCACTATTATCAGTCCCCTGAGGTCCAAGAGCTAGCAGATTATCTGGGTGATAGTCTATATCTCGCTCAATGTGCTGCAAAAGTTACTCAAAAGACAATTGTTTTGGCAGGAGTTCATTTTATGGCCGAAACTGCAAAAATAATAAATCCCTCCAAAAAGGTACTAATACCTGATTTAAATGCAGGATGTTCTTTAGCCGATTCATGTCCTCCCAAAGATTTTAAAAAGTTTATCCAAAAGTATCCTGATTCAATTGTAGTNAGCTATATAAATTGTGCTGCAGAAATAAAAGCGCTTAGCGATTTAGTTTGCACCTCTTCAAATGCTAAAAAAATTATTGAAAGTATCCCNAGAAATAAGTCTATTATTTTTGCNCCTGATAAAAATTTAGGTAATTACTTAATAAAGCAAACAGGTAGAAAGATGATTTTATGGAATGGATCGTGTTTAGTACACGAGGCATTTTCATTGGAAAAGATTATAAACTTAGCAAAAGTAAATCCTGATGCAAAATTTATTGCACATCCCGAAGCTGTATCCTCAATACTCGAAATAGCGTCTTTTATTGGAAGNACNTCNGGACTNCTNGANTTTGTTCAAAGAGATTCAAGTAATAAATATATTGTCGCAACTGAATCTGGNATTCTTCATGAAATGNAAAAAAAATGTCCTGATAAAATTTTTATTCCTGCNCCAATTGAAGATGAAACNTGCGCTTGTAGTGAGTGNGCATACATGAGATTAAATACACTTCAAAAAATTTATAATTGTTTAATTAATGAAACTCCTCAAATAAACCTTGACAGTAAATTAATCTCCAAGTCAAAAGCTCCTATAGATCGAATGTTGGCTTTAAGTTAATAATAATGTATAAATCATTTTATCAGAGTCATAAAAAATTTATTGATAGTTTCATCAACAATGCATTAATTGAAGATATTGGTCATATTGATCATAGTAGTGAGTCGTGTATTCCATTTGATTCTTATAAATCTGCTAAACTAATTGTAAAAAAATCTTGTATAATTTCAGGAGTTGAATTAGCAGAAAAAATATTTAATCAATTTGATTCAAATATTGTTTTTAAAAAGTTTATGAATGATGGAGATTTTGCTCGATCAGGTTCAGTAGCTTTTACTGTAAAGGGTAAAGCTAAGTCAATTCTGGCAACAGAAAGNCTTGTGCTTAANACTATGCAAAGAATGAGTGGTATTTCAACAATCACNCAAAGGTTAAAAAATAAAATTAAAAACTTTAATTGTAAAATATTAGATACTAGAAAAACATCTCCGAACTTTAGATATCCAGAAAAATGGGCTGTAAAAATAGGTGGTGGGGAAAATCATAGAATGGGACTTTTTGATTCTATAATAATNAAAGACAATCATATAGATTATTGCGGTGGTATAATAAATACGTTGTTAAAAGTTGAGAAATATTTAGAAAAAATGAAAAGTAAAAAACCAATTTTAATTGTGGAAATAAGAACTCTTGAAGAAATAAATGATGTCATAAAATTTAATTTTGTAGACAGAATTTTATTGGATAATATGAATCCTCCTAAACTTAAAAAAGCTGTAAAAATAATTAATAAAAAAATTAAAGTAGAAGCTTCTGGTAATATAAATAGTTCTAACATTCAAAAGATCGCAGAAACTGGAATAGACTATATTTCTATTGGAGCAATAACACATTCAGCCCCTCACATAGATCTTAGCCTAAAAGCTNTCTAAATTTTAAATGAAAAGAACTGAAAATTATTTGTATATCTTTGTTTGAATTTCGNTTTAATGAAAAGGAAAAGAATCTTACTGAAACTAAGCGGTGAAGCGCTAATGGGTAATCAACTTTATGGAATAGACCCAAAAAGAATTAACGATTACGCAAAAGAAATTAAGGAAATTCATAAAAGTGGAGTCCAAGTTGCAATTGTAATTGGAGGTGGTAATATTTTTCGAGGAATTTCTGGAGCAAGTAAAGGAATGGATCGAGTTCAAGCAGATTACATGGGTATGCTCGCAACTGTTATCAATGGACTTGCGCTTCAAAATGCATTAGAAGAAAACGATGTACCCACTCGACTTCAAACTGCAATTAAAATTGAAGCAATAGCTGAGCCATTCATTAAAAGAAAAGCTACACGTCACCTTGAAAAAGGACGGGTCGTCATTTTTGGGTCAGGAACTGGAAATCCATATTTTACTACTGATTCTGCAGCTGTTTTAAGGGCCATTGAAATCAATGCTGATGTAATTCTTAAGGGAACCANAGTAGATGGAATTTANAATGAGGATCCTGAATTGAACAAGAGTGCAATAAAATTTGAGTCATTGTCTTTTGATGAAGTTTTAAGTCGTGGTTTAAAAATTATGGACACCACTGCCTTCACCCTCAGCCATGAAAATAATTTACCTATAATTGTTTTTGATATGAATACAAAAGGTAATTTGAAAAAAATTATTAATGGTGAGAAAATAGGTACGAAAGTATATATATAATATGGAAGAATTTGATTTTATACTTAAAACAGCTGAAGAGAGTATGNTTAATGTAATAAGTCATCTCGAAAANGAACTTTTAAATATACGAGCAGGAAAGGCAAATCCCATAATGTTATCTAATGTAGTTNTTGATTATTATGGGTCAAAAACTCCTTTGAATCAAGTAGCAAATATTAGTACTCCCGATTCAAAAACATTAACAATACAACCTTGGGAGAAATCTTTAGCTCCNGATATTGAAAAAGCAATATTAGTTGCTAANATTGGATTTACTCCAATTAATAATGGGGACTCAATAGTAATTAACATTCCTCCNATGACAGAAGAAAGAAGATTCCAGCTAACTAAAATTGCNAAACAAGAGNNAGAAAATGCTAAGGTTAGTATTCGAAATTCTAGAAAAGAAGCTAATGATGAAATTAAAAAAGTTGANATCTCAGATGATATGAAAAAAAACTTAGAGAATGATGTTCAAAACCTTACTGATTCATTTATCGAAAAAACTGACTTATTGTTTTCAAGAAAAGAAAAAGAAATAATGACAATTTAATACCCAATTTATCTTTTCTTAATGAGAATTAAAAATAATTGGAACTTTTGGGAAAATATTGCGAGTGTAATACTAGGTAATAGATTTATAATATTACTTATTTTTTTATCAATTACATTTTTTCATTCAACACAATGGCAATTTATAAAATTTACATTTACTGAGGCAAACCTTCTTCCAGACAATCATCCTGATAACATAAGGTACGAAAACTTTAAAAAGCAATTTGGAGAGGAAGGAAATCTGTTATTAATTTCGGTGAACGACTCAACTATTTTTAGTCCCAATAAATTCAATTCATGGAATTTATTTTCAAAAAAACTTTTAGAATTAAAAGAAATAACTTCTATCATTAGTACTTCAAACCTAAAAATTTTAAAGAAAAATAGTGAGGAGAAAAAATTCGAATTTTCATTAATTGATATAAATGAAAATTTATCCAAAAATCAAATTTTAGAGTTTAAAGATAAATTAGTTAANNACTTGCCATTTTATAAAAATTTAATTTATAATGAGTCTGGAGAAGCAATAAGAACAGTTGCNTATATGGACTCTAAAATAGTAAATACAAAAGCACGAAAAACTTTTATAACCAATAAATTTATTCCTTTAATTGAGTCGTATGAAAACGAAAATAATATTGACTTAAAAGTTTCTGGGATGCCCTATGTTAGAACACTAAACGCTCAAAATATAATTGATGAAATNGGTTTATTTGTACTATCTGCTATGTTTGTTACTTCGTTGATTTTCTTCTTATTCTTTAGATCAATAAAAGCAACCTTGATTTCGTTATTAGTCGTATCTGTAGGGGTTATGTGGTCTTTTGGAACCCTAGGTTTATTTAATTATGAAATAACTGTTCTAACGGCTTTAATTCCCCCGTTAATAATAGTTATAGGCATCCCAAATTGTATTTTTTTCATAAATAAATATCAACAAGAAGTTTCAATAACAGGAGATAAATTTAAATCTATCGAAACAATGATAATTAAAATAGGATATGCTACCTTAATGACAAACCTAACTACTGCATTTGGTTTTGCTACATTTATTTTGACTAATAGTAAAGTTTTAAAAGAGTTTGGAATTGTAGCTTCAATTAACATTATTGGAATATTCCTGATTTCACTTTTTCTAATCCCAATAATTTACAGTTTTCTAAAAATTCCTAGAAAAAAAAATATAAAGCATTTAAAAAATAAAAATATTAATATGTTTATTGATTGGATGGAAAATAATGTCAGGTATAAAAGAAGAAACGTATATATTATTTCTTTATTCTTTTTAATTATGGGAATTATAGGGATAAATAAAATAAAAATTTCAGCTAGTATGATTGAGGATATGCCAAAAAAATCTGATTTTTTCAAAGACATTCAATATTATGATAAAGAATTTTCGGGAATTGTTCCAATTGAAATCTTAATAAATACAAAAAGAAAAAATGGTATAAGAAGTCTATCGACATTAAAAAAAATAAATAAACTTCATGAAAAAATTCTAAATTATTCTGAATTATCATCTCCTATATCAATTGTAAATGCCTACAAATATTCAAAACAAGCCTACTACAATGGAAATCCAGATTATTATAAACTTCCCAGCTCACAAGAAAATAGATTTATTTCTCAATACATAATTAACTCAGCTGGAAATTCAAGTTTATTTAAAAATTATATTGATAGCACAATGCAGTATGGACGAGTTACAACCTTTATGAAAGACATCAAATCAAATCGAATAGAAAAAATTAAAAAGGAACTTCAAATTAATATAAATGAAATATTTCCATCCGACCGATTTAGTGTTTTATTGACCGGAAAATCTCTTCTTTTTATAAAAGGAACAAAATATTTAATTGAAAATTTATTTTTGTCTCTTTCATTAGCTATTTTACTTATTTCTTTTTTCATGGCTTATATGTTTAGGTCTTTTAAAATGATTTTAATTTCTTTGATTCCAAATCTTCTTCCATTAATTATAACTGCTGGATTAATGGGTTTTTTTTCAATTCCACTCAAAGCCTCCACCATATTAGTTTTTAGTATTGCTTTTGGAATCTCAGTTGACTTTACAATTCATTTTCTTGCTAAGTATAGACTGGAGCTAATCCAAAATAAAAACTTAGACTCAACTGTCTATAATGCTCTGAGAGAAACTGGTTTAAGCATGTTTTATAGTGGTATTGTTCTATTTTTTGGATTTGCAGTGTTTATGATATCAAATTTTGGTGGAACTGTTGCTTTGGGTGGTCTTGTATCTGCTACTCTTCTTATCTCTATGCTTTCAAACCTTATTTTACTTCCATCATTATTAATTTCATTTAACAAAAAAGATAATTGATTAGTTTTGAATTAAATAACATAATACTTACTTAATCAAAATACTATATTTGTACCATCAAAATTTGAGGTCCCAATGATAAAAATTGAAACTCTTCTTTCTGAAAATAGAATAAAAAAAAATATTGAAATTTGTGGTTGGGTTAAAACATATAGAGCCAAAAGGTTCATAGCAATTAATGATGGNTCTACCCTCTTGAATTTACAATGTGTAATTGATTTTGAAAATCATGAAAACTCAATAATAAAAAGAATTAATACTGGTACTGCATTAAGAATAATAGGAGATCTAGTGTATAGCAAAGGAAAAGGACAAAACCTTGAATTAGAAGTAAATGAGATTTTTATTCTAGGTGATTCAGATCCTGACAAATATCCTATTCAACCCAAAAAACATAGTTTAGAATTTCTCAGGGAAAAGGCTCACCTAAGAGCAAGAACTAATACATTTAATGCCATAATGAAAATAAGATCTGTTCTTGCGTTTGGAGTACATGAATTTTTTCAAAATAAAAAATTTAATTATTTAAACACTCCAATTATAACAGGGAGTGATGCCGAAGGAGCTGGAGAAATGTTTAAGGTTACTACCCTTGAGCCAAATACAAACTCCAAAAAATCAGTAGATTATAAAAAAGATTTTTTTGGAAAAAAAACTCACCTAACTGTTTCGGGACAATTAGAAGCAGAGAGTTATGCTTTGGCACTTGGAAATGTGTATACTTTCGGACCCACTTTTCGAGCTGAAAACTCTAATACAAAAAGACATTTAGCAGAGTTTTGGATGATTGAACCTGAGATGGCTTTTTATGATTTAAAAGATAATATGGATTTAGCTGAAGAATTCGTTAAATATCTTTTAAATAAAATATTATCAAATTGCCAAGTTGAATTAGATTTTTTAAACAAAAGATTAGATGATGAAGAAAAAACTAAACCATTAGCTCAAAGAGGGGGGATGGGCTTGATCGAAAAAATAAATTTTGTTAATAAAAATAACTTCATGAGAGTAAGTTATACTGAGGCAATCAAAATATTAAAAAACTCAAAACCCAATAAAAAAAATAAATTTCAATTTAAAATTGATAAATGGGGGGTTGATCTGCAGAGTGAACATGAAAGATTTCTTGTTGAAAAACATTTTAAATGTCCATTAATAATTTTTAATTATCCTAAAGAAATTAAGGCATTTTATATGAGATTAAATGAAGATAATGAAACTGTAGGAGCCATGGATGTCCTTTTTCCTGGTATTGGAGAAATTATAGGAGGGTCTCAAAGAGAAGAAAGACTTGATATTCTTATTTCCAGAATGGAAAAATTAAANATAGATCAAAATGAATTATGGTGGTATTTAGAATTAAGAAAATTTGGTTCAGCTCCACATAGTGGTTTTGGTCTNGGTTTTGAAAGATTAGTACAGTTTTCTACAGGAATGAATAATATTCGTGATGTAATTCCATTTCCTAGAACTCCTCAGAATGCTTCTTTTTAAGATTTAAGTATGCATCTAATTTTTTAACTTTGATTTATATTTAAATATTTCAATGATTAAACAGCATTTAAATTTAAAATTAAATCAAAAATTATCTCCTCAACAGATTCAGTTGATGAGACTCATTCAGCTNTCAACTTTAGAGCTAGAGCAAAAAGTTCAGTTAGAAATTGGNGAAAACCCTGCTTTAGAAACAGGTAAAGAAAAGAATAATNAGAATGATNTACATGATGATTCAGATGAAATATCAACCATTAATTCAGATAATATTGATGTTGATGATTACTTAAGTGACGATCTNCCTTATTATAAAACTAAAATAAATAATTTTTCTTCTGATGAAGAAGGAAAAATAATTCCGTTCTCAGGAGGAATAAGTTTTCATCAGGATTTAAAAAGTCAAGCTCTGAACCTTATTATCACAGAAAAAGAAATTCCAATAATTGATTTTTTAATTGGCAGTATTGATGATAGCGGATACATAAGAAGAGAAGTTGATGAATTAATTGATGATCTGGCTTTTACTGAAAATATCCATACCAATGAAAATGAAATCAAATCACTTTTAAAAAAAGTTCAATCACTTGATCCTCCAGGAGTTGGAGCAATGAATCTTCAAGAGTGTTTGATTCTTCAAATTAGAAGGAAAAATAAAAAAGATAAATTATCTGCTCTTGCTGAGAAAATTTTAATCCAGTCTTTTGAACTATTTTCAAGGAAACACTATATAAAATTAATTGAAAAATACAATATAGATGAAGAGACCTTGAAATCAATAATTGAGTTAATATCTAAATTAAATCCAAAACCTGGTGGAAATTTGACAAACGAGTTCAGAAAAAATCAGATAATACCAGATTTTATTTTAACAGTTGAAAATGGAAAAATTGAAGTAAATCTTAATAAAAGAAATGCGCCTGAATTGCATGTATCACCAAATTATAAAGAAATGTTAGAAGGATATAAAATCGCTTCAAACAAAGATAAAAATCAAATTGAAGCTGTTAACTTTATAAAACAAAAGCTTGACTCTGCAAAGTGGTTTATTGATGCCGTTAATCAAAGATATCAGACTCTTTTTATAACAATTAAAACTATTGTTGAATTTCAAAAACAATATTTTTTAACTGGAGATGAAAAAGATCTTAGACCAATGATATTAAAAGATATATCCGAAAAAATAAATATGGATATTTCCACTGTGTCGAGAGTTGCAAATAGTAAATATATTGATACTCCATATGGAATCAAACTACTGAAAACATTTTTTTCTGAAGGAATTAAAAATGAGGATGGCCAAGACATTTCTTCAATAGAAATCAAAAATATACTGGAGGAGCTAATCTCCGAGGAAAATAAAAAAAAACCTCTAGCTGATATTTTGTTGTCATCACTTTTAAAACAAAAGGGCTATCCATTAGCTAGGAGAACGGTTGCGAAATATAGAGAGCAATTAGGAATTCCCGTTGCAAGACTTAGAAAAGAAATATAGGTTCTCACTACAAAATGTAAAAAACTATTCCGATTGTTAGTAGTTTAAATCGTTTTAAAGACTCTTCAGTTAGACTGCTTATTGTTCTTGGTGATACATCATATCCTATAGAGAAATTCCATGTATTATATCCAAAGTTTAATGTTAGAGTGTTATTCCATTTCATAAGAGCACTATCATCTTTAATAAGGTTGTAATTTATTTGGTATCCCAAATACACTCTCCAAAAATTATAAATAAAATTTGAAGAGGATCTCCATCTTAATTCGAAGGGTATTACCGAAGAAAAAAACCTAGTAGTTTTAATATTATTGGATAGAATTTTACCAGTCTGGAAATCTAAATTTGACTTAAATTGAGTATATGAACCACCCACTCCTATTCCAAAAGCCCATCTTCCATTTCCACTTATTGGTATATCTCTAATGAATCCAAAAGAAATTTTATTTGAAAAATCACTTTGGATTAGATTATTAGAGTTATTTGTAATTAGAACATAATTACCACTAAAGTAAAATTGATCTTCCCTATATTTTTTTAAATTTAATGAATCTTGGGAATAGGAATTGGTTATAAAAAATGAGATGATGAAAAAAAATAAAATTGGAAACCTAATATTCATATACGTAAAAATAAAAAAAGCATCTAATAAAGATGCCTTTAGTTTTTTATTTTGAATATTTTGATAATGATTATTTAAGATTCTGAGTATACTCGCCAATTCGAGTAGTATAATTTATTTTGAGAGCATTAACTTTTCTTAATTCTTGTTTAATGTCACTAACTAAACCCATTTTTGTTTCTCCATCAACTTTTAAGGCAGTAGTAAGGACATTCTGTAATTCTTGACGTTTTGAAGCTCTTTCAGCAAGAACAAAAGCACCTACTTCTGCTACAACTGCAAATTTGTCATTTAATTGAATTCTTGCTGTAGAACCATATTTTTCCTCATATCTAGAGGAGGGTTTACCAGCGTATATGTACATAACTCTATCTTTTTTATCTAGCTTTTGGATTTGATCAGCTGCTGGCAAGGAATTATTAACCATTAAAGTACTATCTCTCATTACAGTTGCAACCATGAAAAAGAACAATAACATAAATACAATATCAGGTAAAGATGCTGTTGAAATTGCAGGTAAGTCCCCATCTTTTTTCTTTTTAAACTTGCTCATAATTTAACTTTTATTTGGTTCAGCCTCAGAGAGTTTTTGAGGATACATAGTTTTGACGACATTTAACAAGGGTTTTAGCTTTTCTTTTTCAGCAGAAGTTGTTCTCGGATCGTTGTATTTGTTATTAGCCTGGACAAAATCCATTCCCATCATTGGGTTTAACCTAGAGAACTCACGATTTCTTAAAACATTGTATGCAGCCACTAACTCATTTTGAACAGCAATATATATTTTGTAAGATGTTTCTCTATCATTCTTAAGAGATATTATTGCTTTCTCAGGATTATCAGAAGAAGCAGGATCTCTTCTTCCATTGCAATAATCACATGCATCCTCACCAGTTCCACCACCATTGTCAAGAAATTCTACTGCAAGCTTTCTAACATCAGAAATATCTTTCAATTCTTCTTCTATTAATAGTTGATTGTTTTTATTAACTACTACAGTAAAAATATTTTTCTGTTTTATGATTGGAGGATCAATCACTTCTTCCATTGGAGGCAACTTACGATTAAGGCCACTATCAGTTTCAATTGTTGTTGTAACAAGAAAAAATATTAACAACAAAAAAGCTATGTCAGCCATAGACCCTGCATTAACTTCTGGAGCAGATCTTCTAGCCATGACTATTTACCTATTAACTTTTTGACACTTGAAAATATCATAGAAACAAATGCGACAACTGTTAAAATATAAAAAACTCTTATTCCAGTTCCAACCCATCTTGATCCTGAAGCAGAAAGCATTTCGCCATCTTTAAGAGGCGTTTCAATACCATCGGAAATGCCGTAACTAATTCCAATAACAATAATTANAATACCTGTAGTTAGGATTGATTTTTTAACTTTATTAATATCAGATGCTAAACCTCTAAATGAGAAAATAACAGTTACTAAAACAGCAATTGNTAATATAATGATAGCTAACATNATTAAAGGAGTAACAATTGAAAAATCNCCCATACTGGCATCCATTTTGATTTGATCGTCTCCTGTANTCATGATTCTTAAAAGAAAAATAGTACCGAGAACACCAAGTATACCACTNATAATTTTGATAATATTTTGAAAATTCATCTATTTGGATTTNTTTATTTTTTATTTGCAGAAAGTATATCGATCAATGTTATTGAGGCATCTTCCATATCATTAACAATNCTATCAATCTTGGCAACTATATAATTATAAAAAACTTGTAGAATTATAGCTACTATAAGACCAAAAACAGTTGTAAGTAAAGCAACCTTAATTCCNCCTGCAACAAGTGATGGTTGCATATCTCCAGCNGCTTCAATCTTGTCAAAAGCTTGTATCATACCAATTACNGTTCCCATAAATCCAAGCATTGGGGCTAAAGCAATAAANAATGAAATCCATGACACATTTTTCTCAAGTTGACCCATCTGAACTCCGCCATATGCAATNACNGCTTTTTCAGCATTTTCTATACCTTCATTAGCTCTATCCAAGCCTTGATAAAAAATAGATGCTACTGGGCCTTTTGTGTCTCTGCATAATTCCTTAGCTGCTTCAATACCTCCTGAAGAGATTGCTTCCTCAACACCNCTTGTCAATTTTTTTGTATTGGTAGTAGCAAGNTTTAAAAAGATAATACGTTCAATCGAGATTGCCAAACCTAAAATAAGACATATTAAAACAATCCCCATGAAACCAGGACCTCCCTCAATAAATCTATTTTTTAATTCTTGAGTAAAAGANGGTGCTACACTAGTTGATAGTTCATCGCCATCTTGNAAAGACGAAATATTATCAATTTTCTCAATAATTGTTATGTTAGCACTTAGAGTGTAACAAGTGATGAAAAGAGATGCAAAGGTTATTGCAGTTATTAATTTTTTCATTGTAATAATTTTGTTTCTTGTTTAATAAGGGTTAAAGATAAAAAAAAATCGATATTAATATTAAAAAAAATCAATCTCTAAAATATATACTTAAATTATGTATTAGACAGCAATTTTTTTTAATTNATTATTGAATGTATATGTTTGAAGCTATAATTAACTAATTAGTATTTGAGTTATATTTTATTAATTTTGATTTTATAAAATTTAATCCCTCATATGCCACTTTTTATAGTTGTTTGCGGAATCTTATTGCTTTTTATATTAATTGTTTTTGGAAAATTAAATGCCTTTGTTTCATTTATCTTGGTTTCTTTAGTTATTGGAATTTTAAATGGAATGCCTNTAAATGAGGTTATTGAATCCATTGAAAATGGATTCGGAAATACTCTTGGATCATTGGTAATGATTTTAGGTCTGGGAGCAATGTTTGGAAAAATAATTGCAGAAAGTGGAGCTGCTCAGCAAATATCATTTAGGTTGATTAATTCCTTTGGAGTAAAAAATATTCAACTTGCCGTNATGCTTTCAGGTTTTATAATTGGGCTTACTATGTTTTATGAGGTAGGTTTTGTTATTTTAGTTCCTTTAATTTTCACAGTTGCNTCGTCATCGAAGCTTCCTCTGATGCATGTAGGGCTACCTTTGTTAGCATCATTATCCGTTGCTCATGGATACCTACCTCCGCACCCTGGACCTACTGCTGTTGCAATTCTTTTTGATGCAGATATTGGAAAGACNTTAATATACGGAACTATTGTAGCTATTCCAGCAATATTAATTTCAGGTCCAGTTCTATCTAAAATTATTAAAAAGGTAAATGCAAAACCTTTNGAATCTTTTATGTCATCAAAAATTTTAAGTAGTAACGAATTACCTAGCTTTTTTATTAGTATTTTTTCAGCTTTACTTCCTGTCTTTTTAATTGGAGCCTCTACAATTANACTAGTTTTCATTAACGATGAAAACCAATTTTTTGAATTTATAAAATTTTTTGGTAATCCATCAATAGCTTTATTAATTTCATTTATTTTCTCAATGTATTCGTTGGGAATATCAAGAGGAGATAGTATTAGCTCAATAATGAAAAAAAGCTCTGATTCAATTAAAGGTGTAACTATGGTATTACTTATTATTGCTGGTTCTGGTGCTTTGAAAGAGATTTTAACTGATAGTGGTGTAAGTCAATATATTGGAAGTTTATTAATTGATTCCNGTTTGTCACCACTTTTTTTAGGATGGACTATTGCTACTTTAATTAGAGTGTGTGTTGGATCAGCCACAGTTGCAGCTTTAACATCAGCAGGCATATTGGTCCCTATAATTACCAACACTGATATAAATGCAGAATTAATGGTTTTGGCAATTGGATCAGGAAGTATTATGCTATCACATGTAAATGATGGTGGTTTTTGGTTATTTAAAGAATACTTTAATGTATCAGTGAAGGATACCCTTTCAACTTGGACTATAATGGAAACATCCATTGGAGTAATTGGTATAATTGGAGTTTTAATATTAGATNTATTTGTTTAAAAATAGAAAATGAAACAATTACCTTCTCAAAGAATAAAAAAAATTGAATTAGAATTACCNCCTGCNCCAAAGCCAGCAGGNCTATACAATCCCATGGTCATCTCTGGGAATCTACTTTATATTTCAGGACAAGGTCCNGTTAAATTAGATGGNAGTCAAATGATTGGTAAAGTTGGAAAAGATTTGTCNGCTGANGAAGGTAAACTAGCTGCAAGACAAGTTGGACTGACAATGCTAGCAACTATAAAAGANCACTTTAAAGATATAGACANGATAAAAAGAGTGGTCAAAGTTTTNGGTATGGTNAATTGTACAATGGAATTCAAAGAACANCCATTTGTTATTAATGGTTTTAGTGANNTAATGNGNGATATTTTTGGAGAANAATATGGNGTAGGAGCAAGAAGTGCNGTTGGGAATATTCTTCCNAGAAANATTCCTGTTGAAGTTGAGGCTATTTTTGAANTNTANANTTAAGGNTATGAATATTAATTNATCTGAAAATTTNATAAGTCCTGGTTTAATAATTATTCCAGAAAGAATCANANAAAATATNAAAAAAATGATATCNATTGCTGGNTCTCCNAAAAGACTNTGGCCNCATGTTAAAACTCATAANCTTANNGANATTNTTNATTTTCAAAAAGAATATGGAATTAATAAGTTNAAATGTGCTACAATATGTGAAGCAGAAATGCTTGCATTAACTGGNGTTCAAAAAATTCTTTTAGCTATTCAACCAACTAAGTTGAATTTAATCCATTTTATTGAGCTTAAATTTTTATATCCCAAAATAGAATTTTCAACTATTGTAGATAATTTCGCTTCATTAAAATTAATGAGTGATTTATCATCAAAAAATAATATTAAATTATCNCTATGGATTGACATAAACAATGGTATGAACCGAACAGGAGTTAATAATTTATCAATAGCTCTTAAATTAATTAAAAATATAAATACTAATAAAAACCTGACGCTAAAAGGGTTACATGTTTATGATGGTCACATTAGAAATCCAGATTTTAAAAAACGAAAAAAAGAATGTGACAAGGCATATGAATTTGTAAATGAAATAATTAAANGNTCNAANAAAAANGGAATNAAAATTCAAAATCTTATAACTGGTGGTTCTCCNACNTTNAATATTCACTCNANGAGAAAAGGAAATTATCTTAGTCCTGGNACTACCCTTNTATGGGANGAAGGTTATAAAAAATTATTTCCNGAGATGNATTTTGAAATAGCAGCAATTTTAGTTTCGCGTNTAATAAGTAAACCAAANAAGAATATNTTNTGNNTNGATCTAGGNCATAANTCTGTTGCCTCTGAAATNCCTTTACCNAGAGNCATTATTNATGGATTAGAANATGCNAANCATATTAGCCAAAGTGANGAGCATCTTATAATTGAATCCAAAAAAGCNAAAAATTATNANATTGGTGATNTAGTTTATGCTTCTCCANTTCATATCTGTCCAACAGTTTCAAAATTCGAATACTTACAAACTATTTCAAATGGAGAGATATCATCTTTATGGAAAGTTAAAGCCAGAAACTACAATTTAAAAAGCAATGTCTCTGATTTTTGATGCTCATTTAGATTTAGCAATGAATGCGATGGAGTGGAACAGAGATCTTACTCTTCCAGTCAATCATATTAGGGAAAGTGAGCGATTATTGAATGATAAACCAGACAGAAGAAATGGAACTGTTTCTCTTGATGCAATGAGAAAAGGTGATATTGGTATTTGTGTTGCAACACAAATTGCAAGATATGTTAAACCCCAAAATAAATTACCTGGATGGAAATCAGCAGAGCAGGCCTGGGCTCAAACCCAAGGTCAACTNGCATGGTACAAATCCATGGAAAGTAAAGGGGAAATGACTCAAATTAAAACATTAAATGATTTAAATATTCAGATTAATAATTGGAATAATAATTCAGATAAGACTATTGGATATATACTTTCACTTGAAGGGGCAGATTCAATAATTTCAATGGAACACCTNAATATAGCATTCGAATACGGATTAAGAGCAATAGGACCTGCCCACTATGGCCCAGGAACATATGCTCATGGTACTAACTCATCTGGAGGATTAGGACTAAAAGGAAGGCAATTACTTGATGAAATTGAAAAATTAAATCTTATTCTTGATGTTACCCACCTGTGTGATTTAAGTTTTTGGGAAACTATTGAAAGATTCTCAGGNCCAATATGGGCAAGTCATAGCAATTGTAGATCAATTGTTCCGAATAATAGACAGTTTGACGATAAACAAATTAGAGAATTAATTAAAAGAAATTCAATAATTGGGGTTTGTTTGGATGCATGGATGATTGTGCCAAATTGGAAAAGAGGTATTTCAGATCCAAAAAAAATGNACCTTTCATTAGAAAAAGTAGTGGATCATATAGATCATATATGCCAACTATCAGGAAATTGTGATTCAGTTGGAATAGGGTCAGACTTAGATGGTGCATTTGGAAATGAGCAATGTCCATATGATATAGATACAATTACTGATCTTCAAAAAATTAAATTTGTATTAAAAAAAAGAGGGTATTCAAATTTTGATGTTGATAATATTTTTCACAAAAATTTTATCAGATTTTTAAAAAAAACATGGTCTTAGAATTAGATATTATTTTTTAAATTTAAACAAACACAGCTAGCAATGAAAAAAATATTATTTATAAATCTCTCAGTTTTAACTTCTTTAATCTTATTTTTTTACTCTTGTGAAAATTTTAAATCAAAGCTGCCAAAAGTCGCTATCGCTGGAATTGGTATTGAATCTAGTACTTTCTCACCAGCAGTTTCTTATATGGAAGCATTTAGGGCCAGAACAGGAGTTGGAGAAAAAATTTTTAACAGATACTCTTTTTTATCTGAAGAATCTATAAACAGAAAACGTGCAAACTGGTTTCCTNCAATAGTTGCAAAATCATTACCTGGTGGGATTGTCTCTAAAGAAACCTATGATTCTATCCTCAATCAAACTTTATCTCTTTTAAAAGAAAATTTACCTTATGATGGACTATTTCTTGATATACATGGAGCAATGAGTGTCCAAGGATTAATTGACGCAGAAGGTGATTACATAAAAAAAATCAGAGAAGTTGTAGGTTATAAAACCATTATCTCAACATCAATGGATTTACATGGCAATGTTTCAAAAAAACTGGNNAGAGAATCAGATTTAATTACTTGTTACAGAATGGCTCCTCATGAAGATGCAATGGAATCNAAACAAAGGGCCTTAGAAAACTTATTAAATAGGATTGAAAATGGCAAAGGAAAACCNCTTTATAAAGCATGGATTCCTATTCCAATTCTTCTACCAGGTGAACAAACTAGNACCAGAATTGATCCTGGAAAAAAACTTTATGCTCAAGTTGATCCAATCACAAAAATTGATGGTATTCTTGATGCAGGAATATGGGTAGGTTATGCATGGGCGGATGAACCAAGAAATCATGCGGTAGTTGTTGTTACCGGAGATGATGAAATAAAGGTCAAATCCTCAGCAGAAAAACTAGCAAGAAATTTCTGGGAATACAGAAATGAATTTGATTTTGTTGCACCAACTAAAAATTTAAACGAATGTCTAAAGCAAGCAATAAATAGTAAAGAAATTCCATTTTTTATTAGTGACATGGGAGATAATCCAACTGCTGGAGGTGCTGGTGATGTAACTTGGACATTAAATAAATTATTAAATAGAGAAGAATTTAAACCACATGATGGACCTAAATTAATTTATGCTTCAATTCCAGGACCTGAATTAATTGAAAAGGCAATGCAAATTGGTGTAGGAAAAAAAGTTAAGGGTTACGTTGGAGCAGAAGTAGATAGCAGATACTCACCTCCAATTTTACTTGAAGGGATAATTAAAAGAATTAAAAAAGGAGATATTAATGCNGAAACTGAAGTAGTAATTCAAACCGGAAGTATTAGTGTAATAGTTACAAAAAAGAGAAAACCTTATCATTATGAAAAAGATTTTAGTGAACTAGGGCTAGANCTTTTGAAGACAGATATTGTGGTTGTAAAGATTGGTTATTTAGTTCCTGAGTTATATGAAATTCAAANAGGTTGGTTAATGGCGTTAACTCCTGGTGGAGTTGATCAAGATCTAGATCGCTTAGGGTATAAAAATATTAATCGACCAATGTTTCCTATTGATAATGACATTAAAAATCCTGATCTAAGTGCTCGAATGATATCAGTTTCTGGTAATTAATTTTGTAGANTAATTGTTATAATATAGAATCAAATATATAGGAAATACATTTTTTTAGTTCAGAAATTTCATCAGATCCTTCAGGAATATCATACTCNAACTCAATTGTAAGTGGAAAATCATACCCTTCTTCTTTATAAATTTTAACAGCCTCCTTTATNGGAGTATCACCTTGACCCCAAACAAGGTTATCCCCTCCTCTACTTAATCTCTTTCTATCTTTCAAATGCATACTTACAATTTTATTATGTTTATCCTTAAAAATTTCTAAAGGATCCCCAGTTTCTGATGCAGTATAATGTCCCAAGTCAATATTTAATCTATTAAAATCTGACTGAGAAATTGCGGTATCCCAAAGTGTGGGTGTCCCTTGCTCGTGGTTATGATATCCAACTAAAATATCCTCTTCATCAGCAATTTCAGANAGTCTTAAAGTATGCTCATCGTCACTAGGATGTTCAAGTGTTATGTGAGAAGCTCCAAGAGCTTTTGCAGCCCTCATTCCATATCTAATTTCATCGTCAGTATTGTATTTTTCAAAACATCTTCTAGGTTTGAATGCAAAAATAGAAATACCAGCATCGTCGTATAGTTTTTTAAGCTCTTTAAATTTTGAAATTGCAACTTCATTTCTCAATTTTGAAATACTCTCGCTATCTTCAAAAATACCAACAAATGGTTCTGCATGATTTCCCATTAACTCGACGTGTTTAATACCTGTCTGTTTTATATAGTTCAAAATAGCTAAAGGGCTTTGGTCTGACATAGTCCTGAAGGACCATGTTTGAATACCAACGATTACACCTTGCTCCTCGAGAGCTTTAATTTTATCATTCTGAGAATAAATAAGTGTAGAAAATATTAGTAAAAGAAAAAGAGTAGGTTTCATGAATGTATGGTTTTTACTTTAATTTAATAAAATTCTCTAATTAAATTAAAAAAAATTTATCTATTTATAATGACCACCTTTTACCTCCGGTGGTTTGATTCAAATCCACGCAGCCAATTATTTTACCGGGTATAGGATCATAAGCTAAAACCTTTTCNCCTATATATTCATTTAATCTAAATGCATTCAAAGTTAGAGATCTAATTTGAATCAGAAAATTATATACTTCTGACTCTAGACTTTTGGGAAAATCTCCAATAGGTTTTGATGAAATATATTCCTGGGTTTTTTGCCATCTCTCTATTTGACTATCATTTGCTTTTAGATATTTTTTTAGTTGAACATTAATGTCAATTATATTAATCTGATTAGATTGATTTTTACTCGTTTCAATTAGAATTAATTTTATAAAATTATTAATTCCTTTTGATAAATTTTCTTTATCACTTTGACTCATTACAATATCAATATAATTATCTAAAAATTCTGGTAGCATTAATTCGGTCGATCCAGGAATGTCAGTTTTGGGTATGATCAATTCCATTGTTTTTGAGATAATTTGAAATTGTATTTTGGTAAAAAAAATAGGTAAATTTTTGTTCACCAATGATTGACAACTATGAAGCATATTCAAAATTTGAGGACTAACAATTATTGCACCACTCCCATATCCAATTTTTTTTAAAACTTTTCTCCTATCCATGTTATTTAAACTAAAAATTCATCTTTTTTAATTCTTTAACTGCATGATTTGCAGCTCTTGCGGTTAGTGCCATATAAGTTAATGAAGGATTCTGACTTCCCGAGGATGTCATTGCTGAACCATCAGTAACATAAACGTTTGAAACTGCATGCAATTGATTATTTTTATTTAATACAGAAGTTTTTGGATCGTGTCCCATTCTTGCTGTACCCATTTCATGAATTGCAAGGCCCATTGCATATCCATAATCGAATTCCTGCACATTTCTAAAACCAGATGATTCGAGCATTTCAANTGCCTGCTGCCTAATATCCTTTCTCATTTCTATTTCGTTTTCTTTAATTTCAGCATCAAAAGTTATGGTCGGCAGGCCCCACTTATCTTTTTTATTGTAGTCTAAATATATTCTATTATCATGATAAGGAAGAATTTCACCATATCCTTGAATACTCATTGCCCAATCACCAGGTGTTAAAAAGGCATCTTTTAAATCTTTTCCATAACCAGTTCTTTTGATTAATTCTCTGTGATCACCTCTCCAGGCTGCGCCCTGAAAACCATAACCCCTTATAAAGTCTTTTTGATTTGTAGATCCACCTAAATTTCTAAATCTAGGAATATAAATTGCATTAGGAGTCCTACCTTTAATATATTTATCATTAAAACCATCATATATTCCATTTGCTCCAGTGAGAAAAGTATGGTCCATTAAGTTATGTCCTAATTCTTCGGAGTCATTTCCTAATCCATTTGGAAACCTTTTTGATTTTGATTGCATTAAAATTGATGTAGTAGCTGCTGTAGAAGCACACAAAAAAATAACTTTAGCATTATATTCTATTAAATCCTTTGTCTCCGAATCTATCACTCTGACTCCGGTAGCTCTATTTTTATCTTCATCATAAATAACTTCATAGACAATTGAATTGGGTCTGAGTGTCATGTTACCTGTTTTTTCCGCGGCTGGAAGAGTAGAGGAATTACTGCTAAATGGAGCTCCATACGGACATCCTCTAATACACCGATTTCTATACTGGCATTGGACTCGATTTAATCCAGGTTTTGTTCCTTCTGTAATAATCGCTATTCTTCCAACCGTAACTAGACGATCTGTATAATTTTTTTTTATTGATTTTTTGAATTCTTCTTCAAGACAATTCATCTGCATTGGTCTAAGAAATTCTCCATCAGGGAGTTGTGGTAAACCCAACTTCTCGCCGCTCACCCCTATATACTTCTCCACATAACTATACCATGGGTCCAAATCTTTGTATCTGATAGGCCAGTCTACCGCTATGCCTTCTTTTAAATTTGCATTAAAATCTATGTCGCTCAGTCTCCAGCTTAATCTTCCCCATAATAACGATCTCCCACCAACATGATAACCTCTAATCCAATCAAACCTTTTATCTTCATTATATGGGTGCTCAATG
>PAHL01000015.1 GCA_002711185.1 Flavobacteriaceae bacterium | reverse complement strand
CAACTTTACTAAAACTACTTTCACAAGAACAACATCCTTCTAAAGGATCTTTTTCGATAGAAAAAGATTGTAAAATTGGATATCTACCCCAAGATATAGAATTTGAAAATACAGTCAATTTAATTGAAGAAACATACAAAGCTTTCAATGAGATTTTAGAAACAGAAAAAAGACAAGAATTTATTAATAATCAACTTGATATAAGAACTGATTATGAAAGTGACGAATATTTAAATTTAATTCAAGAATTAACTGAATTGACAACTGAATATGAGTTGTTAGGTGGCTATAAATATAAATCAAAGACAGAAAGAATATTATTAGGATTGGGTTTTGATAGAAATGATTTTAATAAACCAACTAAAAATTTTTCAGGAGGTTGGAGAATGAGAATAGAACTTGCTAAACTATTACTTAGAAATAATGATATTTTATTATTAGATGAGCCCACAAATCATCTAGATATTCATTCAATAATATGGTTAGAGCAATTTTTAGTTAAGTTTAGAGGGGCTGTTTTGTTAGTATCCCATGATAGAGTTTTTTTAGACAACATAACTAATAGAACAATTGAGATTATTCAAAAAAAAATATTTGATTTTAAAAAATCATATTCAGAATATATTAAGTTAAGACGGGAGTTAATTGAACAACAAAAATTAGCAAAAAAAAATCAAGATAAACATATACAAAACACTGAAAAATTAATAGATAGATTCAGGGCTAAAGCTTCAAAAGCTAGTATGGCGCAATCACTTATAAAAAAACTTAATAAGATTGAAAGAATTGAAATAGATCAAGAGGAAAATAAAACAATGAAGCTCAATTTCCCATTAAGTAAACAGCCAGGAAAAGTAATATTAGAGACCAAAGGGGTATCTAAACAATATGGAGACAATTTAGTTTTTAATCAAGTTGATATATTACTTGAGCGTGGCAGTAAGATAGCTTTCGTTGGTCAAAATGGACAAGGTAAATCAACGCTCGCCAAGATAATAGTTGGAGAGATAAAATATCAGGGTCAAGTTAGTTTAGGTCACAACGTAGAAATAGGATATTTTGCTCAAAATCAATCTGAATATCTTGATGGAAAACTAACTATTTTACAAACAGTAGAGGAGGCAGCTACTGAAAATAACAGATCCTCAGTTCGAGATATTTTAGGGNCTTTTCTTTTTAAAGGAGATGATGTTGANAAAAAGGTAAGTGTTTTGTCTGGAGGCGAAAGAAATAGATTGGCATTATGCAAGCTTCTTTTACAACCGTTTAATTTTCTTGTAATGGATGAACCCACAAATCACCTTGATATTCTTTCAAAAGATGTTCTTAAAAAAGCTCTAAAAAAATTTCAAGGTAGTTTAATTTTAGTTTCTCATGACAGGGATTTTTTAGATGAGCTTTGCACAAAGGTCATTGAGTTTANGAATCAAAGAGTAAAGATTCATTTAGGGGGAGTAAATTCCTATTTAGAAGAAAATAAAGTATTGTCTTTTAATGAGATAGATAAAAAATCAGAATCAATTAAATCTTCATTAAAACTAAATAAAAAGAACGATTATATTAATAAAAAGAATAAAGGTAGCATCGAAAGAAAAATAAAAAAACTGGAAAATAAAATTGATAAACTTGAAAAATTAATCAAAGCCATTGATATAGAATTAGAAATTAATTATGAAAAAACTATTAAAACTGAAAATTTTTTTGAAAACTACAATTACAAAAAAAAACAGCTTAAAGATTTTATTGATCAATGGGAATCCGAGCAAAATAAATTAAATAATATTTAATGGTAATAGAGCATTTTTTTCAATGCCCAAAATGTTGGCAAGAAATATCAGTTTTAATCGATACATCTGTAAATCATGATGAATACATTGAAGACTGTGAAGTTTGTTGTAACCCAATGATAATTGGTTTTTCATATAAGAATGGGTTTTTAGAATCATTTCACTCANAATCAATTGAACAATAATAAATTAAAATTAATTATTTCAGACTATTAATATATCTCTCNGCATCTAAGGCTGCCATACATCCTGTACCTGCTGCAGTAACTGCTTGTCTATATTCTTTGTCTTGAACATCACCCGAAGCAAAGACTCCAGGTTTATTAGTTTTTGTTGTTTTTCCTTTTGTGATAATATATCCACCATCATCCATTTCTAGTTGTTTTAGAAAAATTTCAGTATTTGGTTTGTGGCCAATAGCAATAAAAAGACCAGTTATTTTTATTTCTTCTTTCCCCCCAGTTTTATTATTTATAATTCTTAAACCCTCAACTACTTGATCTCCTAATACCTCATCTACTTCAGAAAAGTATCTTAAATCAATATTTTTTGTATTTGTAACTCTATGTTGCATTGCTTTAGAGGCTCTCATCTCTCCCTTTCTAACCAACATAGTTACTTTGTTACAAATGTTTGCTAAATAAGTTGCTTCTTCAGCTGCAGTATCTCCACCTCCAATAATTGCCACATCCTGATCTTTATAAAAAAAACCATCACATACTGCACATGCTGAAACTCCACCACCACGAAGCCTTTGTTCACTCTCAATTCCTAAATATTTAGCAGTTGCACCAGTACTTATTATGACAGTTTTAGCCTTTAGTTCTGTCTTTTCATCCACCCATACCCTATGAACACCTCCCTCTTCAGTTGAAAAATCTACTTTACTTATATAACCAGTTCTAACCTCTGTTCCAAACCTTTCGGCTTGTTTTTGAAGATCAACCATCATGGCTGGACCATCAACTCCATCAGGGTAGCCTGGAAAATTATCTACCTCTGTAGTTGTAGTTAGTTGACCCCCTGGNTCCATNCCAACATACATAATAGGTTTTAAATCTGCTCTTGCAGCGTAAATTGCAGCAGTATATCCGGCAGGCCCACTACCTATTATAAGTGTTTTTATAATCTTCATATGTTTCTATTATAATTCAAATTTATGATTTATAGATCAAGATATTTAGACTTTGTAATAAGTATTTGGTTTCTGTTAATAAATTTTATTTTTGTCAAATGACAAAAACGTTAATTATTAGTTTATTTTTTTTATTTCAAAATTTGATTTACACACAAGACACAATTAGTTTGATAGATAAAGATCAAATTAGATCAGTATTAAAAAAACAAGAAACGGATTGGAATAAGGGAGACATTGATAGTTTTATGAAAGGATATCTCAATTCAAATGATTTAGTTTTTAATGGCTCAAAGGGACCTTTTTACGGATTCAAATCAGTTAAAGAAAGATATAAAAATACATACCCTACTAAAAATGAAATGGGGAAATTAAAGTTTGAAATTTTAAAAATATCTGGAATAACAAAATACGTAGCGTATTTAGTTGGAAAATATATTTTGATTTATCCAGAGAACAAGGATTCAGGTTTTTTCACCTTAACATTCGTTAAATTAAATAATGAATGGTTAATTTTAAGTGATCACACCTCAAAAAGTAATAATTATAAATGATTTCAATTAAACGAATTTCAGGTCTTTTATTTGGACCATTATTATTCATTTTAATACAATTTATCTCCATTAATGATCTTAGTACTGAGGGAAAATATGTTTTAGGAACAGCAAGTTGGATGGCAATTTGGTGGGTTTTAGAGGTTGTTGACATTGCCGTCACATCGCTTTTACCAATTGTTATTTTTCCACTTACNGGGACTCTAAGTATATCTGAGACAACATCACAATATGGACACAATCTCGTTTTTCTTTATTTGGCAGGTTTTATAATTGCTATAGCTATTGAAAGATGGGGTTTACATAAACGAATAGCTCTAAATATAATTTCTTTTATGGGTACAAAAATTAATTTTATTATTCTAGGTTTCATGATATCAACCTCCTTTTTATCTATGTTCATATCAAACACGGCAACCACAGTTATGATGCTTCCAATTGCTCTTGCGATAATTACCCAATTAGATAATAAATCAAATAAATCAAGAAATAATAATCAAAACTTTTCTAAGTCACTTTTATTATCAATTGCTTATAGTGCTTCAATTGGGGGAATTGCAACTTTATTTGGGACCCCACCAAATATGGTTCTTAGAGGAGTTGTAGAATCTAATTTTGGATACACAATAACTTTTATGGATTGGTTTATTATAGGCTTTCCAATTTCAATAACATTACTTTTTTTATGTTGGATATATATTACAAAAATTTCAAATAATTATTTTATGGATGAATTTCCTTTAGGAAAAGATCAGATTATAAAATTAAAATCTGAATTGGGAAGAATTTCAGCTGAGGAAAAAAGAGTAGGGGTAATTTTCTTTTTGACTGCGTTATGTTGGATAACACGATCACAAATAGAAAAATTTTTACCTGGAATCGATGATACTATAATCGGAATAATTTTTGGAATCTTGTTATTTGTAATTCCTGTAAAGAGTAATAAAAGATCTTTATTAATATGGAAAGAGGCAGTAAAATTACCNTGGGGTGTTATAATACTATTTGGCGGTGGAATGGCTTTAGCAAAAGGTTTTGTTGATTCTGGGTTATCTATATGGTTTGGGAATAATTTAACATCATTAAATGGACTCCCTATGATATTATTGATTCTATCTATTGTTACAAGTGTTAACTTTTTGACTGAGATGACATCAAATCTTGCAACTACTGCAATGCTTTTACCAGTTCTTGCAGCTATTGGTCTAGAGATGAATATTGACCCGTTGATATTGATGATTAGTGCAACTATGGCTGCTTCATGTGCTTTTATGTTACCAGTTGCTACACCACCTAATGCAATTGTTTTTGGAGCTGGTTATCTTAGAATTCCAGATATGATAAAAAAGGGTTTTTGGTTAAATATCATATCTATAATTTTAATTTCAATAATGGTATACTATTTTGTGCCCATATTATTGAAATTTTAATTTTTTAAAAAATGATTCTACCAGGATTTAAAATGTTTTTTGGATCAAATACTTTTTTAAGTTTTTTCATTAGCTGAATCTCTTCTTCTGATCTACTTGTTTTAAGATACCCCTTTTTATGAAGTCCTATGCCATGTTCAGCAGATAGAGATCCATTAAGCTTTTTTAGTGGAGAATATACAATTGAATTAATCAAATCAATAGTTTTTAAATCATCTTTATCCCTACCTATAATAAAATGAATATTTCCATCTGCAACGTGTCCAAAAGGAAAAATTGTTTTAACTGAATCAACAGTTTTTAATTTTAGAGTTATTGAATCAATAATTTCTCCAATTTTTGGAATTGGTATACTAATATCAAAATGTTGGTCATATTTTGCTTTAGATGCAAGAATAGATACATCCTCTCGAATTTGCCATATTTGATTTAATTCCTTTTCTGTTCTTGCCATTACTGCATCTTCAATTATTTGGTTTTTTAAAGCAGATTCAATATGATTTTCTAATAATTCATAGTCCTCTTTTGGTTGGCTTCCAAGACTTTCAACAAATACATAGTAATTATAATTGTATTCTATTGGTTTAATTAAATCTGAGGACTCAGTCATTGCTTTATAGGTGGAATTCCAAATTAATTCAAAACCACTAAGGCTACCACTTAATCCTTTTTCTAGATACTTAAGAAGTTCTACAACTTTTTTGTATGAATTTAGAGCAACAAAAGCAGAAGATCTGCTTTTTGGAGCTTCTTGAAGTCTCAGAACAACCCTTGTGACAATGCCTAGCGTACCTTCACTACCAATAAAAAGTTGTTTCAAGTCATATCCTGAATTATCTTTAATTATCTTCTTTAGTGAAGAAATAATTTTCCCATCAGGAAGAACAGCCTCAATTCCAAGAACCATTTGTCTTGTCATACCATAACGAAAAACTCTAAGTCCCCCGGCATTAGCAGAAACTGCACCGCCAATTTGAGCAGATCCCTTGGCTCCAAAATTTAAAGGCAATAATAGGTCTTTATTNGCAGCAGCATTGATTAAATTTTCAATTATCACTCCAGCTTGCGTGGTAATTGTTTTGCTTTGAGGATCAATTTCTTCGATAGAATTCATTTTCTCCAAAGAAATTACTAACTCATCAATATTTGTTTCGGTACCTCCAACTAGATTAGTTAGTCCACCATGAACAATTATTTTTTGATCATATTTATTACACAGAGATACAATCTCACTTACCTCTTTGGTATTTTTAGGAAAAGTTACTGCAAGAGCTTGAAGAGGTTCATCAGTTTTCCATATATGAGAAAAACGAGATCTCACATCCTCACCCAAAAGTATCTGGTTGTCTTTTAAAATTGATTTTAATGAAGCAATTAAATTTTCTTTATTCATATGTAATAAAAGATAAATTTATATTTATCTAAGATAATTTTTTTTTAACTTTGCACATTGGTTTGATGGCTTGAAAAATAATAAATCTCTTTATCGCCTATTAGCTGCTACTTTTTTGTTGTCAGTTTTTATTCTGCCTTTAGTATTGAACTTACTCAAAGTATTTGATGACCATAAACATGAGGTTTGCGATGATACTTCAACTCATTTTCATGAAAAATTAGATTCTTGTTTTTCTTGTAGTGATTTTAACGTATCTGTTTTTAAATCAAACCCTTTATTAAAAATAAAATTTGAAAATAGATTTTTTTCAAAAAATCAATCAAACGCATATCTATTTAATTTTTCGTCAAATACCAATAAAAACCTATTTTTAAGAGGACCACCCCCCACTGTTTAATTTTTAAATAATTATTTCTAATCAATCCAGCTGTGAAACTCACAGCCATTTTAACAAAATTAAACTATTAACAAAATGAAAAATTTAAAATATTACTTAAGTACCCTTTTAATCTCAATTTTAATTGTCTCTTGTTCAAAAGATGAAGTCACAGTTCAACCTGAGGCAATTAATGAAGAAGAAGTTATCACAACAATGACAATAACATTGGCTCCAACCAGTGGAAGTTCAACAATAGTAACCTTAAAAACCCAAGATCTTGACGGTGACGGACCTAATGCTCCAGTAGTAACCGTTTCTGGTAATTTAGTTGCTGGTGCTGTATATGCAGGAGCGATGGAATTTTTGAATGAATTGGAATCACCTGCCGAGGATATAACTGAGGAAATTGAGGAAGAAGACCTTGATCATCAGGTTTTTTATACGCTAGCTGGCGGTTTAGATGCTACTATTGCTTATGCTAATAATGATTCCGCTGGTAATCCATTAGGAACTGAGTTTACACTTACTGCAGGCACTGCTAGTAGTGGGTCATTAACTTTTACTCTAATACATGAACCAACAAAACCTAATGCTGGTTTAGCAGATGCTGGTGGTTCAACTGATATTGAAACAACTTTCAATGTTACTATAGAGTAGTTATAAAGTTTTTTTAAAAAAATTTATTTAATAATTCTAGGGGTAGTTAATACATTCTATTTTAACTGCCCTTAGATCATTCTGGTTATGATAAGAAGGTTTTTGTTATTAATTGCCTTTATATGCTCTATTCAAATAAAAGGTCAAGATTGTAAAAATTCTTTTAGTGGGAGAGTCTATGATCTTCATGATAATTCCCCTCTTTCAGGAGCAGCAATATCTATTGATGGAGTTTATGAGAGTTTTACAGATGATAACGGTTTTTTCACTGTTAATAATTTGTGTAATCAAAATTATATTTTTGAAATATCACATCCTCTTTGTGATTCAAAAAAATTTGATGTAAATATCTCAAAAAATAATGAAAAAATATTTCGTTTAGAACACCATATAAAGGAATTAAATGAGATTATTTTATATGGAAATTCATTTGAAAAGAAGTCAAAAACCATATTAGAAAATATAATATCCACTGAAACTCTTCAGGACTACGCAAGCGAAACCATTGGAGATGCACTAACCAGTTTGTCAGGTGTCTCATCGTTTAATACAGGGAATTCAATTGTTAAACCTGTTATAAATGGTTTGCACAGCAATAGAGTTGAAATTATAAATAATGGAGTTAGAATGGAAGACCAACAATGGGGAGTTGAACACGCTCCCAATATTGATATAAACTCATTAGATAAAATCACCTTGATTAAAGGTGCAGGTGCTTTACAATATACAGGAAGTGCTTTGGGTGGAATAATCATCGGACAATCAGAAAAGGTTTCTCTCCAGGACAGTCTTTATGGTAACACCTCAATCATTGGAGCTTCAAATGGAAAAGGTAGTGTATTTAGATCGAAATTAACTCTAACAAAATCTGACGGTCGTTACCTTTCACTCAATGGTTCAGTTAAACGATTTGGTGATTATAGTGCCCCAAATTACATAATGAGAAATACAGCTACAAATGAAAAAAGTCTTTCTTTAAAATTTGGTTTGAATAGGGTTAATTATGGATTTGAATTTTTATATTCATTTTTCAATAATGAAATTGGGATTTTGAAATCTGCTCATGTTCACACTCCCCAGGACCAAGCAAGAGCTATAAATAGTGATTTTCCGCTTTTCACTGGTGATTTTACATATGAGATCGAGGCACCATATCAGGATGTAAAGCATCAGATCGCAAGATTAAAGGCTTTTAAAAAAATAGATAATATTGGAGAATTTTCAATTCAATATGATTTTCAAAGAAATAATCGATTGGAATATGATATTAGACTCGGGGACGATAAATTTAAACCATCAACAGATCTTGAGCTTGACACACATACTCTTTCAATAGACTTGAAATCTAACCTAAAAAATCGAGTCAAACTAAAAACAGGATTAACTGGAAGGTANCAAAAAAATTTTCCAGATCCAGCAACTGGAGTTAGAAGAATAATTCCTGATTATAAAAAATATGATTTTGGTATATACGCAATTTCAGATTATAGGATAAATCAAAGATGGTTAATTGAATCTGGTTTAAGATTTGATTATACTTTTATGGATGTATATAAGTTTTATAGAACTTCTTTTTGGGAATCCCGAAACTATAATGAATTATTTCCTGATCTAGTAGTTAGGGAAGTTAACGTTCAAACTCTAATCAATTCGGAATTAGATTTCAACAATATTTCTGCAACATTAGGGGTTAAAAATAACGGTAATAACTACACCTCATTTTTTAACTATTCAATTGCTTCAAGAGCTCCAAACCCATCGGAGTTATTCAGTGAAGGACTTCATCACTCGTCAGCAAGGATTGAATTAGGTGACTTAAGGTTTAAATCGGAGGTAGGACATAAGTTTTCATATACATTTCAGCGAAATGAAGAAACTTTTACTGTGTCAATCAATCCATATTATAATATAATTACTGATTTTATGATTCTTGAACCAACATCTATTCAGACTTCTATCCGTGGTAGTTATCAAGTTTGGGAGTATAGGCAGACAAATGCAAATTTGTTTGGATTGGATATTGATGCAACCATTGCTTTATCAAAAAAACTTAGTTTTAATCATAAATCTTCAATTGTTAAAGGATACGATCGTATTCTAAAAATTCCACTTATTAATATGCCTCCAGTAAATACTCAAAATGAGATTATTTATGAAAATAAAAATTTTAAAAATCTCAAAATCGAATTTACTAGCAACTATGTCTTTCAACAAAATGAATATCCCGATAACAATTTTGAGGTTTTTATAGCTACTTCTCAATCATTTGAGACCGTTGATATAAGTTCACCTCCAGACAGCTATCATTTGATAAATTTCAATTCTAGCATAGATTTAAAAAACAAGAATTCAAAAAGACTATCTTTAAGTTTAAAAATTAATAATCTTCTNAATAANTCATANNGGAATTATTTAAACCGTATGAGATATTATTCACANGAATTAGGAAGAAATATTATCGTTGGTTTAAACTATAATTTTTAGGTACAAATTGTCTTCAATTATATTCAAAAGAAAAATGGGATTAGGAATAATTACCGCNACAGGTATTTGTTCNATGATGGGAGCATCAATTAATGTCGTACCNTTTATGATTCAAAAAAATGTTCCAGGTATTGGAACTTATGTANTTCCAGCCTTTNTTTTTGCNGCNATNCCTGCATTATTAGCAGCNTTATCCTATTCAATTCTTGCNTCTGCAATGCCCAGGGCTGGTGGAAGTTATTTATATGCTAGTAGAGGTTTAAACCCATATTTAGGTTTTGCAGCTAGCTTTTCTCAATGGTTTGGACTCTCGGTTGTTATTGGAGTTATTGCTTATATAATTCCACCTTTCTTAAGGGATATTTCAATATTATTAAACCTTGATTCCTTAACTCTTTTACTTGAAAATGGAACGGTGAGATTAAGTATAGCTCTTTTTCTAATTTGGTCTTTTGTCATAGTAAATATCAAAGGAATAAAAGCATACTCCATAGCAATAATGCCAATGCTTTATTTAATGTTTATTNTNGGAGGAATTGTTATTTTTTCNGGATATTATTATGATAGCAATGATTTTATTGAAAGNTTAAAATTAAGAGAAAATAGAGCTTTTACNCCTNTANATAANCCNGAATTTNAATTAAGTATNTTNTTTTCTGCTNCAGCTGTTTTGTTTTCTAGTTTTATTGGCTTTGATTCAATAGCCCAAACAGGAAGTGAGGCTAAAAATCCNACCAAATCAATTCCAAAGGCAATTTTANTNTCTATTTTTNGNGTTNGTCTTTTTTATTTTTTATTTACATCAGCAGTTTATAATGTTATTCCNTGGAGTTTTATAGCTGAGGAGTCANTAAAAAANGATATTTCTGCTCCTGGGATGCTAAGTTATATTTTACCTTCAGGATGGGGAGTTGCNATATTAATTGGTGCNNNTTTTGCTTTNATAAATGATCTTCCATCAATGATACTGTCNGTTTCAAGATTGATGTACTCTTGGTCAAAAGACAATATTTTTCCAAAGTTTTTTTCTAAAATTCATCCAAATTATAACAGTCCACATAGAGCGCTAATTTTTTCAGGATNTTTGGCAAGTTTAGGGGCATTTGGATCTCATTATGCAAGTGATATTTTTTTAGGAATTGATATAATGGTAANCTCAATGATGTTTAATTTTATGTTGATGTGTTTAACCTTGATTGCAATACCAAGAGTTAACCCTTTGTTACATAAACAAATAACAATTTTTAAAAATAGACTTATTCAAAAAATAATTGGTTATTCAGGAACAATTTTATTGATCTTTTTTTTTGTAATACATACTTATAAAGATATTTCTATGTCTACTAAAAGATGGTATTTCCATTCTACATATATTTGGTTAATTGTTATGAGTATAGCTACTTTTTTCTTTATTTACAGATGGAAGTCTTTAACTTTGAAAAATAACAATTTAAGTGAGTTTTTTAAAAAACTTCCAGATCAATAATAAATGAAATCTAGTATACAATTATCTGATAATTTAAAAATACCAAGAATTATAGTTGGATTCTGGCAGATTGCTGATATGGAAAATCAGGGAATAAAATTTGATATTGGTAGATGTGAAAGTGATCTTAATAAATATGTTAGCGCGGGTTTTCATGTTTTCGATATGGCAGATCACTATGGTTCTAGTGAAATTATTTTAGGGAAATTCAAAAATAAATNTCNNCAAAAAAATATTAAGTTATTCACTAAGTGGGTCCCTTCACCAGGAGATATTACTCGTGATATAGTCCGAAAAAATATTTTATCTTCTTTGGAAAGAATGCAACAAAAGTCAATTGATTTATTACAATTTCATACATGGTATTATCCTGATCCAAGTTGGTTAGATGCTCTTAATTACCTNAATGAATTAAAAAGTGAGGGGNTNATAAAANATATTGGAGTTACTAATTTTGACTCTGCACATCTTAGAATNGCTNTAGCAAATGGAATCCCTCTTNTCAGCAATCAGGTTTGTCATTCTTTAATNGATAATCGTNCATTAGGAGGACTCTCTAATGTGTGTCAACAATATGGAATTAAGCTTATTGTTTATGGAACNTTGGCTGGTGGTTTTTTAACCCAAAAATGGCTAAACAAGCCTGAACCAAAACTAGAGGAACTGTCTAGTTGGTCGGAGATGAAATACAAAAGATTTATTGATGTTGCAGGAGGTTGGGAAGTGTTTCAAAATATGCTGAATACNATTAAAAAAATAGCGGATAAACACAGTGTCTCAATGGCCAATATTTCCAGTAGATATGCTTTAAACAATGAAAATATTGCCTCTGTCATAATAGGCTCTCGTCTAACTGAAAATAATCATATAAATGAAAATAAAATNTTAATGAATATAAATTTAGATTCAAATGATTTAAGAGATATTTCACTTGCTCAGGAAAAAATGAATCCTATACCAGGAGATTGTGGAGATGAATATAGAAAAAAACCATTTCTTACTGCTTCTGGTGATTTAAGTGATCATATTAAATCAATTCCTAAAGTTTATAAAGTTGAAGAAAACATTACTGGAAGTAAAGTTTTTAGTGGTACAAATTGGGAGAAATTAGCTGGTTATTCGAGAGCTAACAAAATAGGAAATACCATATATGTTTCTGGTACTACTGCCACTCATAAAAATAAAGTTGTTGGTGTTAACGATCCATCAGCTCAAACCCACTTTATCATTGATAAAATAGAGGCTGCAATCAATTCATTAGGTGGCGAATTAAAAGATATTGTCAGAACAAGAATTTTTATAAATAATATTGATGATTGGGAAAAAGTTGCAATAGCGCATGGTGAAAGATTTTCAAAAATTAATCCAGCAAATACATTGGTTGAGGCAAAACTTGTTGGAAAAGGTTATTTAGTTGAAATTGAAGCAGAGGCTATTATTGATTAGAGTTTAATTTTTTTAAGAAAATCGACCATTTTTTTTTGATAAAACTATCTACTTCTTTTTGATATCTATCCACAACTTTTTTTGTTTCATTTAATCTTTCCCATTGTTGTTTTGAAGGTTTATTGACACCAGCCANTCCTATTTTCTCAATTCTTGAAACCATTGAATAAGGTGTTCTTAGATTAGATTTCCAAGCTCCAACTTGTCTATTTTTTGGAGTTTCNTTTCCNTTTTCTNTTANTTGATNNAAAGCTGTTTTTAAGTCAATAAAATTTTTAATGTATTTATTATCCATTGTTAATTGAATAACTTTTAAACTATCGGATATGTTATTAATTTTTTTAAATACAGCATTTATTTGTTTCACAATTTTTTTTGAGGACTTTTTAAAGAAATACATTTCTTCATCAACTTCATTTGAGATATTAAATCTGGGATCTTCAATTATTTTAATTGCAATCGAATCTTTTTTATTATTATGTTCTATGAGTATTTTATAAATATCAGGTAGTACAGGAATTCCCCTTAATTTTTTTTCTGTTCTTTCCTGAATCAAACTTTCAGAGGTCTCATCTAAGCCCCATATGATATAATTAAGTCCCTCAACAAGATTAGTGGAATAAAGCTCATTAATTTTCCTTCCTTTTGAATCAAATATAGATGCCTTTACTTCATCAAGCGAGTCTATTTTAGTGTTTAGATAAAATGGAATCTTAGCTTTTTGAAATATTTTATTTTCCCCTTCAAAAGTGGTATTAAATCCCGTCCATATATTTCCAGGTGGATTAATAAATAGACCCTTTACTTGAACCACATCATTTACAGGAAATAAATTAATTTCTTTTTCTATGTTCCCTCTCGCAATTTCTCTTAAGCTCAACAAATCATCTAAAATCCAGATTGCTCTTCCAAACGTTCCAATTATTAAAGCCGATTCATTTTCCTGAATAACCATATCCATTGTTGAAACTGATGGGTATCCATTCCTAAATTTCTTCCAGTTAATACCATTATCTAGGCTAATCCANAGACCATTTTCGGTTCCTAAAAAAATTAGGTTTTCAACCATTGGATCTTGAATTAATGAAAGTGAATATCCTTGAATTTTTTTACCATCTAATAATTCAATCCAACTTTTACCATAATCACTTGTTTTATATAAATATGATTTGTAATCTCCCTTTCTGTAATTATTTANNACANCCCAGGCAGTTCCAGGATAATATTTTGAGGCTTTTATTTGAGTGATCCAAGGTTGATCTGGAAAATTTATTATGTTGTTTGAAACTGATTTCCATCTTTTACCTCCATCAGTTGTAAGGTAAATTTGTCCATCATCGCTACCGGTCCAAATAATATTTTTATCAAGACTGCTAGGNGCAATTGNTAANAGGCTATTATATACCTCAGCTCCTGATATATCAAGAGTTAATCCACCNTAGTCACCTTTTTGATGTTCTTTATTGTCTGTTGTTAGATCCTCAGAAATCANTGACCACGTTGCCCCTTTATCATTAGAGTAATGAACGTATTGAGAACCATAATAAATTGCATTATCGTCAAATGGATCTTTTGCAAATGCTGAATTCCANTTAAATCTTAGGGGACTTTTAGAATNTATATTTGGAGGCTTAATACTAACATAATATCCAGTTAATTTATCATATCTATATAACTCTCCATTTTGAGAAGTTCCATATCCAAATCTGGAATTATTTTTATCAGGTGAAATATAAAATCCATCTCCACCAACCAGGTATTGCCAGTATAGGGTTCTAATACCACCTCTTTTCCATGTATAAGCTGGTCCAGACCAATTCCCATTATCTTGCATTCCTCCATAAACATTATAGGGTGTATCATAATCTACATTAATATGATAAAATTGGGCAACTGGAATTGTTTCCGGAAAATACCAGCTTTTACCATGATCATTTGTAATTCCAATACCTCCATCACCACCAATTATAAAATTGTGAGGATCATNGGGATTTACCCAAAAAGCGTGAAAATCAGCATGAATACCCTTAGTTTCATCTGCAGGNATCATTGGAGTTTTATCAAAGCTTTTTCCACCATCGTAGCTTACCGATAAAGGTTGATAAATATTATATAGTCTGTCAGGGTCCTTTGAATCAACTGCTAAATCTTGAAAATAAAAGGGACGATTATTTGTGAATTTAGGATTATCATTAACTAAATACCAATTTTTTCCTCCATCATCACTTCGATATAAAGAATTTTTTATTGCTTCAATTTTAGCATAAACCCTATCTGGATTAGAGGGTGCTATAGCAATACCAATTCTGCCCAGATCACCCCTTGGCAATCCATTTTTAGTTGTTAATTTTTTCCACGATTCCCCACCATCTTCAGTTAAATAAATTCCAGATCCAGGTCCTCCTGATTTGAAATAATGAGTCGTTCTTTTGTGCTCATAAAGGGTTGCAAAAAGTTTTTTCGAATTTTTTGGGTCGATAACCAAATCAGCAACTCCAGAGGTTTTATTTGAAAAAAGAATCCTTTTCCAAGTTTTTCCTCCATCATTTGTTTTATACAAACCTCTATTTTCACTTGGTGAAAAAGGGTCTCCCATAGCTCCAACATATAAAACATTAGGGTCTTTTGGATCGCTTATTATTCGATGAATTGTTTTTGTTTGACCAAGACCCATGTGTTTCCAAGTTTTTCCTCCATCTACACTTTTATAGATTCCATTACCCAAATTCATAGAATTTCTGGGGTTTCCCTCTCCTGTTCCTACCCAAACTATGTTCGGATTACCCTGAAAAATATTGATAGCCCCTACATTTTGAGTAGGTTGTTCATCAAAAATTGGCTTCCATGCAGTACCTCCATTTTCAGATTTCCAAACACCACCAGAAGCTGCTCCAACATAAATTATTTTTGTATTTTTTGTTACAACATCAATAGCGGTAATTCTACCACTCATATTGGAAGGACCAATACTTCTTATTTTTAAATTAGAAATTTTATTAAGATCTAATTCTTGTGCATGGATTGAAATCAACTGAAAAAAAATAACAAGAAATATTTTTATAAAAAAATGTTGCATTTTTAAATCTATTTTAAATTTCAAGTTAATCAATTTATCAAAAAATTGTTTCTTTGAAATACATTGAGTTAAACTCAAAGCACAATTATAAAAAATTCAAATATGAAAAAGCATAGTATTCAACTCTTTTCATTAGTAATCTTTTTTTTCTTAACCGTTTCAGCCCAGAAAAACGATCAGAATAGTATTAAACTACAAAATTTATTTAAAGAATGGAGGTCTTTCGAGATCCCACCAATTGTAAATGGTGCCCCTGACTATAAAAAAATAACTTTTGATAAACGCTTCTCAGAATTTTTGAAATTAAAATCAATGCTCTGTGATATAGATAAATCATCACTTTCAACTGAAGAAAAGGTTGATTGGACATTGATATGGGCAGAAATGAATGGCTATCTATTTAATTATAAAGTATTAAAACCATGGGAAAGAGACCCTGCTTTTTATAAAACTATATGGACAAGCAGGAGTGACGTACCCGCTCATGAGGGTCCATCTCATCACAATCTAGTCGAATTATGGAAATANAAATTNCCTTTAAATTCCGNAGATAAACTTAAACTTATATCTGATTTAAAAGTTATACCTAATTTAAATAAACAAGCCAAGCAGAATTTAATAGGTAATGCAAGAGATTTGTGGATTACAGGAATCAGAACAATAAAAAGACAATCATCNGATTTAAAAAGTCTTTTAAAAAGAATTGATCCTTTGGATAAAGGAATTAGGAAAGTAATTGTGGATGCAATTAGCTCTACAAATGAATTTATTGGGTGGTTAGAAAAAGAAGCAATTAATAAAAATGGACCTTCAGGTATTGGTAAAGAAAATTATACATGGTATCAAAAAAATGTTCATTTAGTCCCCTTAACCTGGGAACAAGAGGTAATTTTATTAAAGAACGAGTTAGCAAGAGCTTGGACTTCACTAAAATATGAAGAAAAAAACAACAGTAAACTTCCTTATTTGTCTACTGTAAATAATTCAAAAGAATATGATGAGTTGGCAAAAAATTCGGCAGAAGAGCTTTTGTCATTTTTAGATGATCAAAAAATCATAACTGTAAAACCTTATTATAAAGATGCACTTCAGCCACATCTAGGAAAATTCATTCCANAATATAAAAGAAATTTTTTTTGGATAACAGCTCACTATGATCCAAAACCTCTTTATTCTCATTTTTTTCATTGGTTTGAACTTGCTCAAATGGATATTGATCCCCATAAAAATGAAATAAGAAGGAAACCACTTCTTTATAATATTTTTGATTCTAGAAGTGAGGGAGTTGCTACTGCAGTTGAAGAATTATTCATGCAGGCTGGCTTATATAAAAATAATCCAAGGGCTAGAGAAATAGTTTATATTCTAATTGCTCAAAGAGCGGCTCGCGGACTTGGTTCATTGTATGCACATGCAAATATTATGTCAATGGAGGAAGCGGGCAAAATTCACTCGGAATATACACCCAGGGGATGGATGAAGACCGAAAAAGATTTATTAATTTTTGAACAGCANTTATATTTAAGACAACCTGGATATGGNACCAGCTACATTACTGGAAAATATCTNCTTGAAAGTGCTATTGCNGANTATTCTANAATTAATGAAGAAGAAAATTCAAAAGAGATNATTAAAGANTTTTTTGATCTTTTGATGAGTATTGGAAATATTCCAATGACATTGGNNCATTGGCAAATGACAAATAGTAATGCGCACATAAAGGATTTAATTAATGAATGTGAGTTAAATTTATAACNATCAATTACTGCATTAATCACNTATAATTTTACAAATCAATCAGNTATTGAAACTTGAAAAATAGTTGTGTTTGATTAAATTCAAATAAATCAAAATGAATTTCATTTAACTCTCTNACAGAGTTTTGATTTCCTCCCAAATAAAAAATTGTTGCTGGATTTGGATTCCACTGAATTAAGGGCTGAATAAAAAATTGATCATTAAAATTATTTTTTTCTGAAATAATTCTAAAATTAAAAGAAGATGTAAATTGATAACGAAAATCAAGTCTTAAAATGTTACCTTTAAAATAATTGATTGTTGAATTTAATTTTTTTAACTCAGATCCCCTAAACGATGGGTTAAAACTAAGATTATCATTTATTTGATAATTTACTTTAAAAAAATATGATTTAAGTTTTCCAATTTCAGGAATTATTTCATTCATTGATAAATCTTTTCCTAAAGTTAAATTAAGATTGAAATTTATTGTTTCACTCGGAGCACCCTCAATTGAAAACTCATGAGTTGGAAGGTGATCAAAACGAATACCTAGAAAAGTTTTTGTAGCATCATAATCTAAAGTGTATTCAAATTCTGTTTGCCCATAAGTTTTAAATGATGCAAAAAAGTCAACGCTCAGGGTTTTGTAGTAATTCTCGTGAGTATATACTAAATCAATTTTTGTACCAAATCCAAATGATTGAAGAGCTGGTTTATTTATGATATTAATATATTCGTGGAATAAAGTACCCCATTTTCGATTATTCTTAACAACAAAACCAACATCAGCTCTATGTTGGGGTGATATATTTCGAAAGAAAAAATAACTGTTCCAATGTTCAGTTCTTCTAAGAAATTGTAAATAAAATGCTTCTCCGTCAAGGTTTTCTCCATCTAATTGAATTGAGTTATTGCCGATATTTTCTGTTGTGGAAATCCAATTTTGGGAAGGTTCTTTATTAAAATTTTTGAGTAGCTCAAAATTTACACTCCATTTTTTGTTTAATATGAAAAAACCGTCAAAACCCAAAAGGTGTCCATATCCACCTCCTTGATAAAAACGATTAGTCATCAAGCCCCCAATTCGAGATCTTGGATTTAATAAACTTTGAAACCTTAAAACATTCACAACACTTTGCCCTCCCTCCCCTATATATGATCGATCCTCACCTCCAACTAGGTATGGTGAGTTTTTATCGAGAGCATTTAATAAGAAAATTCTTGATTTTTTTCTTTGACTCAGAAGCTTTGATGCAACTATTGGATTAACTATCGAGCGTGAATAAAAAGCTCCGTTTGTAAATTTTACAATATCTGTACCTCTGTTAAAAAAAGGCCTTCTTTCTGGATATTCAAGAGAAAAGGAAGAGTTTATGTCGATTTGAGTTACATCAGCTTCAACTTGTGAAAAGTCTGGATTTACAGTTAGCTCAAAACTTGAGTTTTTATTTATATCTAGATTTAATCCTAATCCAACATTTATTTTTGGCTTATTGTAAATCAACTTATCATTAGGGTCGCTTCTGGAACCTGTTATATTACTTGAAATATACGGGAGTAATTCCAAGCGTTTGTCAATTAATATATTGTTAAGTATAAGTTTATCTGTAGTTTGACAAATTACACAGTTATTATCTCTGTCCCTCGGCTGAGTACTGACTTGTATTTCATTTCCATTTTCAATGTATCTTCTTGTTAAATTAAAATGCCAAAGCTGGTTTTTGCCGTTTGGAAATGGAATTTCAGAAAATGGAATTTTAATTTCAATTTGGTATCCGTCATTAACTATTTTTCCTACAGATTCAAAATTCACATTAAATGAACTATCATATTTTCCATCGTCAGTAACAGAATTGATTTCTCTAAAATCAAATTGACTTCCAAGTGCATTAACCGCAATACCGAGATTATTTCTAGCATCGGTATATGGATCTAAACGTAAAAGAATTAAATCATCATTCCAGATATTTCCATCTCGTTGTCTTAAAGCTCCTCGAATATTATTTGGATCATCTTTAGCATAAATGCTTATGAATAAATACCTATCTGAATATGTCATATATGCTGTGGTATTTTTTCTTGAAGGAAGATTATTTGCTGGACTAAATTCAATATCAAAGTCTATTTCAATTGCATTTAACCACTCGTCAGGAAGTATATTTCCATCTAAAATAATTTGGTCAGAATTAGTTTTTCGTAGAGTAAAAGTCTCTTGACTAGTCAGAAAAAAATTTACACACAAAACGGGCAGTATAAACTTATACATATAAAAATTTAGGTAGAAAAATGATCAACTTTCGAAATAATTTAATTCGTAGGTATCACAAATTTAATCAGATTTTAAAGAATATTTATTAGATTCTAAAAGAATAAACAATTGAAAAAGAGATTTTATATCTTAGGGTCAAATATATAAAATCAATAAGCAAGAATTAATATCAGGAGTTGTCCAAGGTCTAAAAAAAATGAACAATAAAATATCTTTATTTTTAATAATCACATTCTTAATATTTTTTTCATGTAAGTCAACTGATGAGATTATTGAAGATGAAGTAAATTGCATAGGTGATTATTCAACCGAAAATGTTTTAACCAACATAAATGAAGAAATTTATAATGATGATGAGTCAGTGAAAAGTTACAGCAGATATTCATGGACCTCCGATGGTATTGATAGAATTTTAAGTGGAAATGGGATTCCTAACCATGAGGTAGGAACATTTCCAAATGTTGATAATCCAAATACAATCACAGAACAAAATTTTAATAAGAGATTTACCCTATGTCCTGAAATAATTACCGAAAGCGGATTGGAGATTGTGGGACCTGCTTTGGTAATTGCCTATGCTTTAAATAGTGTTAAGTTTGATCCTGCAACAGCGGGGAGATGTAATGATGCAGGAGAGTGTAGTTTAGCTCAAGGACAAGGAAACTGGAATATTGAAGCATTAGGACATGATACATTTAATTTTGGCGATGACATGAATCATGCTCATGTACAACCCAATGGTACATATCATTATCACGGAATGCCAGAACTATTGATAGATTTTCTTGGCGATAATAAAGGGATGACAATAGTTGGGTGGGCATCTGATGGTTTTCCAGTTTATGCCAGATATGGTTTTTCAGATCCTAATGATCCAAGTAGTTCAATTAAATCAATAAAACCTAGTTACAGGTTAAAGAAAGAACCTGACTCAAATCGACCTATGGTATTAAATAGTTTAATTGGAGGTCCTGGTCAGGGAACAACCAATCCAAATACACCAATTTCCATGGGCGCTTTCACTCAAGATTATGAATATGTTGATGGTCTTGGAGATTTGGACCGATGTAATGGAAGATATGGAGTAACTCCAGAATTTCCTGATGGTATTTATTACTATGTTGTTACTGATGATTTTCCTTTTTTCACAAGATGTTTAAAGGGTGATNTTTAAAAATAAAACGGNTACACTNTATAATAGTATAACCGTTTTATTGTTTTAGTAGNGNGNNCAGGACTCGAACCTGNGACCTTNGGGTTATGAGCCCNACGAGCTACCTACTGCTCTACCTCGCGATGTGGA
>PAHL01000014.1 GCA_002711185.1 Flavobacteriaceae bacterium | reverse complement strand
TTCTAATCAAAATAAGAAAGAACAAAAAAGTTCCAATTCAAAGAAACTAGGAGAATATGTAGATTATGAAGAAATTGACTAAAAACCTATCCAAACATGGGTTGATAATTTTTTGTTTTGCTCTATTTGCTCAACTTTTTTATTATCCAACCCTGTCAGGTAAAAAAATGCTGCAATCTGATATTGTTCAATACTCAGGAATGTCAAGACAACTTAAGGAATATAGATCAAAAAATGATAATAAAGAAACCTACTGGATAGACAATGCTTTTGCAGGTATGCCAACTTATCAGCTTGGAGCAAGATATCCAGTCGATATTTTAGCTCCTCTTCACAATATATCGAGACTTTTACCTCGTCCTGCTCATTTGCTTTTTTTATTTCTTTTTTCAAGTTATGTTTTATTTATAGTTCTAAAATTTGATTGGAAGATGGCCCTTTTTGGATCTTTTGCATTTGCATTATCCACATACCTTTTAATCATTCTTCAGGTTGGACATAATACTAAAGCAATGTCTATAGCCTATATGCCAATGGCTTTAGCTGGATTCTTTTTATTAATCGATAAGAAATGGATTTGGGGTTTTGTAATTAGTGTAATAGGTTTGGGACTAAACATTAGAGCTAATCATTATCAAATGTCCTATTATCTTTTGATTCTATTAATGATTATAGCTTTTTCATTCATTATTAGCTCAATCAAACAAAGGAATATTAAACCAACATTTATAAGTCTTTCGGTATTTTTTATTAGTGGGTTGATTGCGCTAGGTTTGAACGCTACCCCGATTTTAGCAACCTCAGAATATTCAAAGTTCAGCACAAGAAATGGTTCAGAATTGACTATGAATTTTGATGGTTCACCCAAAGAAAAATCAAATGGATTAGATTATGAATATATAACTCAATATAGCTATGGTATATTTGAGTCACTGAGTATTATTGTTCCTCGAATCAATGGTGGTGGTTCAAGAGAAAACCTAGGAAAGGATTCGGACTTGTATGAATACCTTATAAAAAAGGGTGCTTCTCCTAATCAATCAGCTGAATTCGTAACTTCAGTTCCAACTTATTGGGGAAATCAACCCATTTTAGAGGCCCCGGCATATATAGGTGTCGTAGTTTTTTTCTTTGTAATATTTGCTCTAATATCATCTAAAAGACCAATTGTAGTACCATTGATAATTGCCAGTATTCTATCATTGTTACTTTCGTGGGGAAAAAACATGCCTATAGTTACCGAACTTTTTATTGATTACTTTCCTTTTTATAATAAGTTCAGAGCTGTTTCCTCCATTCAAGTAATTTTAGAATTATGTTTTCCAATTTTAGCTTTAATTGGACTACAAGAATTAATTAACAATCCAAACAAACACTTTAAGCTTTTTTCTAAGACTTTACTTGGTTTTGTTGTTTTATTCATTTCTCTAATTGTACTAAATTATTTAAATATATTTTCCTTCAAAGGACCAATTGATTCAAGGTTAATTGATGTTTACGGAAATGAAATATATGATCAAATAGTAATCGCCAGAGAAACAATTTTTAATCAAGACTTATTAAGAGGAGTATACTTCCTAATCTCTGTTTTTATAATATTTACATTATTTAAATACCAAAAGATTAAGGAGTTTACTGCAATAATATGTTTTACATTATTAATAATTATAGACTTATATGGAATTGCAGCTAGGTATCTAGATATGAGTAGATTTGTTTCTCCTTCAAAAGTTGAAACACCTTATAAAATTAGTGAAGCGGATAAAATTTTACTAAAGGATAATTCAAGATTTCGAGTTTATGAACCTGGTCTTGGCTTAACAGGATCAAGAACTTCTTTTTTTCATAATTCTTTAGGAGGTTATCATGGAGCAAAACCAAGACGTTTTCAAGAGTATTTTGAGTTTTTTAACTATAATCAAATCCCTGAGTTACTCAATATTCTGAATGTGAAATATGTATTATATGAATCTGATAATAGACTTTCTCCACTTATAAATGAAGAAGCAATGGGTAATGCATGGTTTGTAGACTCTATCATTAAGGTTGAATCTGCTGACCAGGCTCTTGAGTCATTCATAAGTTTAGATTTTAACAACCAAATAATCGTTGAAGATGATATTTCTTTAAATGCTTTATTGACAGAAGGAGATATTAAAAATGCCAATATTAAATTGATAACAAATACACCCAACAAACTAGAATATGTTTTTGAGGGAGAAACAGATCAAACAATTGTTTTTTCTGAAATATATTATCCTAATGGCTGGCAAGCAAAAATTGATGGTAAAACTGTTGAACATTACAGGGCGAACTATATTTTAAGAGCTCTTCGAGTTGAAAAAGGAAAACATATAATAACATTCGAATTTAACCCACCTGTAGTTGAAATAGGCACTAACATTAGATATGCTAGTATTTCAATATTTGTATTATTATTAGCTTCAATTGTTTATATGACTAAATTTAATTCTACATTTAAAAAATGGGACTTGTAGCAAGACAAACATTTTATAATTTACTTAGTATAGGATTAGCGTTTTTATTAGGTGCGATAAATACTTTATATATGTATCCCAATCATATGGGAAGTAAATTTCAAGGAGTTGTTATTGCACTTCTAGCATATTCTAATTTGATCCAGCCTTTTATTTCTTTTGGACTTCAACATGCAATAATTAAGTTTTACAGTTCTTTTAGGACTCAAAAAGAAAAAGATAGCTTACTAATATTTTCGATATGGTCACCAATCATTATAATTACTTTAATTTCATTATTTCTATTTCTTTTTTCATCAAATATAATTGATGATATTTCTTCAAATGAACCACTTTTAAGTACTTATGCGTTTGTAATTTTTTTAGTTGCTATTTCAACTTCATATTTTGAGATATTTTTTAGCTGGTTAAGAGTTCACTTAATATCAATTTTTGGAAATTTTTTAAAAGAGTTTTATCCCCGATTCTTAACTTTTGTTCTTCTTACTCTGTATGCATTAAACATATTAAATTTTGAGCTTTTTATTTATTATTTAATTGCAGGATATTACATAAGACTTTTAATAATAATAATATATAGTTTAAAAATTCATACCCCCAGATTTTCATTTACTGTTCCACCAGTAGTAACCAAGATTATTTTTTATAGTTTTTTAATCTTTTTATCAGGAGCCGCCTCAAGTATAATTTTGGATATCGATAAATCAATGATTGCCTCACTTATTACTGCTGATGATGTTGCTTATTATAGTGTTGCTTTATTTATAGCTGCCGTTATTGAAGCTCCAGGGAGAGCAATGTTTCAAATTACAAGTCCATTGGTTTCTGATGCTATTAACTCAAATAATAATATTTTTTTAAAAAATCTATTTGTCAAAAGCAGTAAAAATCTTCTGATAGTCTCAGGAGGTCTATTTTTATTGATTAACTTGAACTTAATTGATTTTTACGATTTTGTCAAGCAACCAAAATATGCAGTTGCAATTGGAGTTGTTGGTATTGTGTCCTTGGGGAAACTATACTCAATGTCAATGGGATGCTTAAACAATATTATTTCAAATTCTAAATATTATCCTTTTGTTTTTTGGTTCTCAATATTATCAGCAATCATAGCAGTTATTTTAAATTTTATTTTGATTCCTAAATTTGGCATTATTGGAGCAGGCTACGCAACATTATTTGTAATCATATTTATTAACACTTTGAAATTAATACTTGTTGCAGTTAATTTTAATATTTATCCATATTCCNCAGAAACTATTAAAATAGCATTTGCAATAGCTATAGCATATTTATTTGCAAACTATATCAAATTGGATTTTAATTCATTCACTAACATTTTAATTAGATCTAGTTTAATAGTTTTAATTTACTCTATTTTATGTTATTTTCTTGGGTTAACTGGAGAGATAACTAATCAAATCAAAAAATCTTTAAAGCTTTAGTTTCTTTTTTAAAAAAATTGAAGTTGCTGCTTCCTTGATTTTAGCTATTTTCTCTGGCGGTCCTTGACCAATAATTTTTCCTCCATTTTTTCCAGCCTCTGGACCTAGTTCTATCATGTGGTCTGCACATTTAATTAGATCTAAATTATGTTCAACTACAANTATTGAATGACCNTTNNCAATTAGAATTTCAAATGATTTTAATANNTTTTTAANATCNTGAAAGTGAAGACCAGTAGTTGGTTCATCAAAAATAAATANAANTTTCTCNTTTGTTGANCCCTTAGATATAAATGAGGCTAATTTAATTCTTTGTGCCTCTCCTCCAGAAAGAGTATTTGATGATTGACCTAAAGTAACATAACCCAAACCTACTTGCTTTAAGGGTTTTAACTTTGTTGCTAATCTTTTTTCATTATTTGATTCAAAAAGTTTTAATGCATCGTCAATTGTTAAAGATAAAATTTCATCTATTGTATATCCATTATATTTTATATCTCTAATTTCTTCTTTGAATCTTTTTCCTTTACATATTTCACATTCTAAAACTACATCAGCCATAAACTGCATTTCAATTGTAACTTGCCCTTCACCTTTACAATTATCACATCTTCCACCATCAACATTAAATGAAAAGTGTTTCGGTTTATAATTTCTATTTATAGCTAGAGCTTGCCTTGAAAAAATTGTTCTTATGTCATCATACGCTTTTAAATAAGTAACTGGATTAGACCTTGAGGATCTTCCAATAGGGTTTTGATTAACAAATTCAACATTTTGAATTACCTCTAAATTACCATCTAGTTCTGAAAAATCTCCTAATTTATGAGTATGAACATTAAAATACTTTAAGATTGCTGGAAAAAGAATATTTTTAACTAATGTTGATTTTCCACTTCCAGATACACCAGTAACAACTGTTAAACCATCAATTAAAAAATCAGCATCAATATTTTTTAAATTATTTTCTCTAGCTCCTCTTATTTTTATCCATTTATCTGAAAACCTTCTTTTTTTTGGTACTTCAATTTCATTTAAACCAGATAAATATTTTGCCGTTAGTGTTTTACTTTTAATAATATCCTTTAGTTTACCCTCAGCAACAATTTCTCCACCAGAAGTCCCTGCCTCTGGTCCCATATCAATTATTTTATCCGCTGCATTCATTATTTCTTCATCATGTTCGACAACAATAACTGTATTTCCAATATCTCTTAAACTCTTTAAAATTTTAACTAATCTTTTATTGTCTTTTGAGTGAAGGCCAATCGAAGGCTCATCAAGAATATACATAGATCCAACAAGACTACTACCCAAAGATACTGCTATATTGATTCTTTGAGATTCTCCTCCTGAGAGTGAATTAGATTTTCTATTTAATGTTAAATAACCTAAACCTAAATCCTGTACGATTTTTATTCTATTTTTTATTTCATTAATTAACCTGACTGAAATTTTATTTTCATGATCGTTAAGTTTAATATTTTTGAAAAAAAGAATTAAATCATCAAGAGATAAATTAACTAATTCTGTAATAGATTTCCCATTTATTTTTATATAATTTGCCTCTTTCCTTAGCCTAGTTCCCTTACATTTATCACAAATAGTTTTACCTCTATATCTTGATAACAAAACTCGATTTTGAATTTTATAACTTTTTGATTCAATTCTCCTGAAAAATGAATTTATTCCTTTAAAATGAGTATTTCCTTCCCATAAAATATTTTTTTGTTCATCACTTAATTCGAAATAGGGTTTATGAATCGGAAAATTAAATTTTAATGAGGATTTTATTAATCGTGAATAGTATTTTTTTTGACCGGTTGTTCTCCAAGGAGCTATTGCTTCTTCAAACACGGATCTTGAGGTGTCAGGAATAACCATTTCTTCACTAATACCAATTGTATCTCCATATCCTTCACACTTCTTACACGCTCCATATGGATTGTTAAAGCTAAATAAATGATGGTTAGGTAATAAAAATTCAATCCCATCTAATTCAAATTTATTTGAAAATAACACTGAATCATTTGAACCTAAATTTATTATTGAACAATTACCATTACCCTCAAAAAAAGCAAGTTCAATTGAGTCAGATAATCGCTGATAGAAATCTTTATTATGTTTAACAACTAATCTGTCAACTACTAGATCGAACTCATTTTTTGGAATATTTTTTGTATTTATTTTTTGAACCTTCCCATCCACAAAAATTCTTGCAAATCCATTTTGGTTTAAATATTCTAATTGATCTTTTATTGATCTTGTTTCAGTTTTATATATTGGTGCAATTAATAATAGTTTTTCGTTTTCATTTATTTTTTTTATGTAATTAACTACATCTGAAACATTATCTTTTTTTACTTTCTCACCTGAGATAGGGGAGTAAGTAATACCAATTCTTGAGTATAGTAATTTAATATATTCATATATTTCTGTTTTGGTTCCAACTGTTGATCTAGGATTTGATATATTAACTTTTTGTTCGACAGCAATAGCTGGTGAGATACCTTTTATGTATTCGACTTTTGGTTTGTTCAATCTCCCTAAAAATTGCCTTGCATAAGAAGATAAACTTTCTACATATCTTCTTTGTCCCTCTGCATAAAGAGTATCAAATGCTAATGATGTTTTGCCTGATCCAGATAGCCCTGTTATTACAGTTAACTTATTTCTGGGAATAGTTACACTAATATTTTTTAAATTATGAAGCTGAGCACCCTTAATGATGATATTTTCCTTAGTGCTCGTGGCTAATTCTTTTGGCATGAAATTTAAAAAAATACAAAAATACGATTTTGATATTTTATACATGACAAATGCAACTTCTAATTAAAAAAAAATAGTATTTAATTAATTTTTTGTAGTTTTAAAAAAAATATCTGCCTATAGCATAACATTACTTTAAAATTTTTAATAACGTCTCAGGTCATTAATTAAAGTAATGCTTATGAAAAACATTTTATCTAGTAAAGTAGATTCTGAACTAATTGTTGTCTATTTGAGCGGAAATGAATCAGCTCTTTCTTGTCTGGTAAATAGACATAAAAATCGTTTGTTTAATTTTATATACTCTAAGGTTTTGGATAGAGATATTGCTGATGATATTTTTCAAGACACTTTTATTAAAGTGATAAAAACTCTTAAAAAGGGTTTATATAATGAAGAAGGAAAGTTCTTGCCATGGATAATGAGAATTGCACATAATTTAGTAATTGATCACTTTAGAAAAAATAAGAGAATCCCATTGTTTAATAATAATTATGATTTTGATATTTTTCAATTTATTTATGATAAGTCATTAAATGCTGAGAAATCAATCATAAACGATCAGATAGTGTCAGATCTACAGAAGATTATTTTAGAGCTTCCTGACGATCAAAAGGAAGTTTTAATGATGCGATTTTACAGAGATATGAGTTTCAAGGAGATTTCGGAATCAACTGGTGTTAGTATTAACACAGCCCTTGGTAGGATGAGATACGCGTTAATCAATTTAAGAAAAGTAATTCAAACGAATAATATTTCTTTAAACCAATAATAAAAAATTAAATTAGTCGTTGTAAGTTTATATATATTAAGTATATGGATTTTTATAGTTTTGAGGGAAGACTTCCTTTAAAAAGACTAGAACCTAGTTCAGAAGCTATTAAGCGAATATTAGATTTCTCCCTAAAATATGATGAGTCAAAAGAAATTTTAAAAAATTAAATTTTATTAATAATACTTTTTCTTCCAATTTTTTTTGTGATAATATCTTTCTCTATTTTCCATCCTCTCGCTTGACTATACTCTCTTCCATACCAAATTATTTGTAAGTGAAGTTTATTCCATCTATCCACTGGAAATAATCTTTTAGCATCTTTCTCAGTTTGTTTTACGTTTTTACCATTTGAAAATCCCCATCTATACATTAGTCTGTGAATATGTGTATCAACAGGAAAAGAAGGAATACCAAAAGCCTGTGCTATTACAACACTTGCTGTCTTATGACCTACTGAGGGCAGTTCCTCAAGAGAATTTATATCTTTAGGAACTTTACCATTGTGTTTATTTATCAAAATCCAAGAAAGTTCGTATATCCCTTTTGATTTCATGGGGGATAAACCAACAGGTCTTATTATATTTCTTATCTCCTCAACACTCAATTTTACCATTTCTTCGGGAGTTTTAGCTTTTTCAAAAAGAACGGGTGTTATCTTATTCACACCTTTATCAGTGCTTTGAGCTGATAAGATTACAGCTATTAATAAGGTATATGGGTCTGAATGATTCAATGGTATTGGAACTCTTGGGTATAGTTCCTCAAGCTTATTTATAACAAATAGAACTTTCTCTTTTTTTGTCATTTAAAATTTCGTTAATTAGCTTAAATTTATTAATATGAATATACTAAAAGTAGGAGATAAAGTCTCAGATTTTTCATCTTTAGACCAACATAGTAATACTATTAAATTAACAGATTTTAGTGGAAAAAAACTCATAGTATTTTTTTATCCAAGAGCAAATACTCCAGGATGTACCGCACAGGCATGTAATTTAAGGGATTCTTATGGTGATCTTATAAGTAAGGGATATAGTCTCTTGGGTGTAAGCGCTGATAGTATAAAAAATCAAAAAAGTTTTTCTGATAAATTTAATTTCCCGTTTTCATTATTGTCAGATACTGATCATAAAATCATAAATATTTTTGGAGTATGGGGTCCGAAAAAATTTAGAGGCAAAGAATATGAGGGTATTAATAGAACAACTTTTGTTATAAATGAAAATGGATTTGTTGATAGAGTTATTGATAAAGTAAAAACTAAGGATCATGCCTCACAAATTTTAGAAAATTTATCTATCTGATTCTGGAAGGTATCCAAACATTTTATTTTTCAAAATCATATCCGCAATCCCCTCCGGTAGTTGCTTTTCCCATCCTGACTCATGATTTTTTATTTTCCTTAAAATATCACGGGAAAAAATTGATAAATATTTTTCTTCAAAATCAAAAATATCTACAATCTTTCCATTGTACTTGAAAAATTTATAAAATTCTTTCATTCTTGGATGTAACTTCAAATTATTACTATTAATAATTTCACCATCTTCATTTTTATTTGGATAGAGATAAACTTTTAAATTATTATAAAATAATTTACCAAAAGCTTCTAATATTCCACCGCTTAAATCTTTGTAGTATTCCTCATTGAATATTTCAACAAAGTTATTTACACCCATTGTAAGCGCAAGTTGACTTGTTGTATAATTTGAAAAATAATCAACTAACTTATAATATTCCTTAAAGTTTGAAATCATAACAGTATGTCCTAAGGAGCATAAGAGTAATGCTCTGTCCATAAAATCCTTTTCATCTATTTGCCCATCAGACATTAAGTTTGATAAAGTAATTTCAAAAATTACCTCACTTTTTCTTTCATCAACATTTGTCTCTTTCAAGAATATCTCAAGAGATTTGTTGAACATATCAATATTAACATTAGTTACAGGTCTAAAACTACCTCTAAGTGCTAGAATATTTTTTTTATATAATATTCTGGCAGGTAGAACATTATTTCCTTTTGGGTTAAACATAACGGCATCAGTCATTCCTAGTTTTACTAATTCTAAGCTAATGAGTCTGTTATCTACTTCTTTAAAAACTGGTCCAGAAAAGTTTATTGTATCAATCTCTACCGGAAGAAACCCTTTATTTATACCATCATTATCAATGTAATCATAAAGATATTTTAAAAGCTTCTTGGGTTCGTTATTTTTATAGAAAGCCCCATAAACTAAATTGACTCCCATTAAGCCTAAAACCTCTTGTTGTAACTTTGCTTCTTGGTGATGAAATCGAAGATGTAGACTTATCTCACTATATTCATCGCCGGGTGAAGTTTGAAATCTAATTCCCATCCACCCATGACCTTTAAATTTTTTTGCGTAATCAATTGTTGCAACAGTATTAGCAAGAGTGAAAAATAATTTTTTTGGATGTTCTTTTCTTGATATTCTCCCCTCTAAAAGATCTGTCTCGTATTTGAGCATTTTATTTAATCTTGTCTCTGTAACATATCTTCCATCATCTTCTTCACCATAAATATTATCACTAAAGTTTTTATCGTAAGCACTAATAGTTTTTGCAATGGTTCCAGAAGCACCGCCAACCCTAAAAAAATGTCTCGCAACTTCTTGTCCAGCTCCAATTTCAGCAAAAGTTCCATAAATGTGTTCATTGAGATTTATCCTCAAGGCCTTGGCTTCAATTGAAGGCCTATTCTCAAAAGGACGATCACCACTAATCTCTAATGACATGCAAATAAATTTATAATCAAAATTACAAAGATTGTTTTATTTATGAGCAAATTTTTAACTTTGATTTCAATGATTCAATTAACTTTTTTAGGTACTGGAACTTCTCAAGGTGTTCCCGTTATAGGAAGTAATCATCCAGTTTGTTTAAGTTCAAATCCTAAAGACAAGAGATTAAGATCTTCCGTTTTAATAAAGTGGTATGATAGAAATTATATTATTGATTGTGGTCCTGATTTTCGTCAACAATTAATTAATAATCCTATTGATAAATTAGATGGTATTTTATTTACACATTCTCATGCTGATCACACTGCCGGTCTTGATGATATTCGACCCTTTTTTTTCCGCCAAGGGTCAATTGATATATATTTAACTAAGGATGTTTATGAAAATCTAAATATGAGATTTAATTATATATTAAATGATAAAAATAAATATCCTGGCTCACCATCNGTTAATATAAATTTAATAAANGATGGAGAGAAATTTAAATTAAATGAAAATTTTGTAATNCCAATTAAAGCTTCACATAATACNTTAANGGTTACAGGTTACAGATTTAAAGATCTTGCTTATATGACGGATGTTAAAATGATTGATTCTAAGTCAAAAAAAGATCTTAAAAATTTAAATACACTAATTTTAAGTTGCCTAAGAATTAAAGCTCACCCATCTCATTTAAATCTTGAGGAAGCCATGGAATTAATAAACGAATTGAAACCCAAAAAAACATATCTAATGCATATAAGCCATTTGTTNGGTTTTCATGATGAAGTCAGTCTCAAACTACCAAATAATGTATTTTTAGCCTACGATAATCTATCAATTTCAAGTTAAATATTTATGAAAAACAAAATAATACTTTACTTATTAATTTTTGTATCAATGATTTTATTTTTTCAAATTATTAATTCGGGTCGAATTTTAAAAAAAGAAGAGGCTTTACTGAATGAAAAGATTAATTCAATTTCAATTTTAAAATCCCAAAAAAATTTTTTAGAGGATCGTTTAAATGAAGAAAGTTACTTTACATTATTAGGAAATCAAAAAGCCTATAATGCCCTAGGNGATAAATATAATGATAGTATAATTTCAAAAATTGAGGATGCTCTNTATGAAATAAATNTATCAGAAAAAAGAAAAGATATTATTTCCTTNGAAGATATGGGAGGTGTTTTTTTTATTAATAAGGTAAAAGTGTTAAATCATAAATGGATAATTGCTAACTTTTCTAATGGAAAAATATGGGGGGAGCTTTTAATTGAATTCAGCATCGATGAATTCGATAAAATAAATTTTAAAACCATTGATAATCTTATATACCCTTGAGAGAGGTGACTTTTATCCACTCTAAAAGATCGTTTAGNTTTTCTTGATTAATTCCGTGTCCCTGATCGTACTCTTTATAAACAATATTTGGGTTATTTTCCTTGATTAAATTTAAACTATCTCTNGCCTTTGAAANAGGAATCATTTCATCTAAAACTCCATGGGAATTAAAGACAAGTAAATTAAAAATTTTGTCTAGTGGGAGATTTATTAACTCAGGAATAATATAACCACTAAGTGTAACAGCTCTTCTAATTATTTTAGGATAATTCACTAAAAGTGCCCAGCTAAGAATACATCCCTGACTAAAACCAATTAATGAAATATCTTTTTTATTAATATTATACTTATCTGTCAGTATTTGAATTGACTCATAAATTAATTTTATTGAATTTTTTGCTTCTTGTAAAATAGTATACTCATTTATCAGGTTACTATTTATATTACTCCAAGCATATCCACCCATAGGAAGAGTTATTGGAGCTCTTAGGGAAATTATAATGTAATCATCTGGAAAGTAATCTGCAAGGCTAAATAAGTCATCTTCATTACTTCCATAGCCATGTAATAATATAAGACAAGGATTTTCATTTGTACAAGTAGTATTTATTTTTATCTTAAACTTGAGAGGGATTTTAGTCTTATTTNTGGTCATTAAGAGATAAAATTGAATTGTTGATGCTTCCCAAAACAGATCCTTTGATATTTTGATTNAGGTATGTNCAATTTTTTGATGTNGATAAAATATCTTTAAAAGTAAATTTTCCAATTTTATCAGGATTAAATAGACTTAAATTTGCATGACTACCGACTTCAATAGTTTCATTTTTGATTTCAAAAATATTTTTTCCCCTATTTAAAATTTGTATTGTTTTTTCAATTGGAAAAATAGAATTGAGTAATGGAAAAAAAGCTTCTAAACCAATACTTCCATCAGCTGATAAATTAAAATCTAGATTTTTAATTTCTGTATTTTTTGGTTCATGCATTGATGTTACACAATCNATTACACCAGAGAGAAGACCATTTCGTANACTTAAACGATCNTCATTAGTTCTTAATGGAGGTAAAAATTTATAATTNGAATTAAAATCATTGATTTCTANATCAGTAAACAATAAATGAGGTAAACCAACAGAACAGCTAATATTAAGCCCAGATTTTTTTGCACTTTCAATAATATCAACAGACTCTTTTGTTGTTATGTGGGAAAAGTGCATTTTGCCACCAGCATATTCTAAAATTTTAATATCTCTCAATATTCTTGTTGTTTCAGCTATTTTACTAATACCATTGAGTCCATGATTTAAACTTGTAATTCCCTCATTTACATTTCCTTTTTGACTTAAATATTTATCAAGGGGATATGAGGATATTATTCCATTAAAAGTTTGAGAGAATTCAAGAGCGATTTTAATTAGGTTTGCATTTTCAGTTGATTTTTTATAATCACCAAAATAAATTGCACCAGCTTTTTTTATATCGTAAAGTGAGGCAAGTTTTTTGCCTTTAGCTGATTCAGTTAGATTACCGATTGGATGTAATGTTGTAGTATAACCTAAACTTTTATTTTTCAGATGACTCACTGCGCTATGGCTGTCTGAAAAAGGNATCAAGTCTGGGTTTAACCCAATGGATGTAAAACCAGATTTTGCTGCAACCTTTAGACCATTATCTAGTGTTTCTCTTTCTTCNTAACCTGGTTCTCCAAATGAAACTGATGGGTCAAACCATCCTCTGGAAATATGAAGATTTTCTTCTTCTATTATTAAATCTGATTTGATGCTTATTTGGTCATCAATTTGTTTGATGATACCATCTTCAATTAAAAATGAAAGCGTTTTGCAGTGCAACTCGCTGTTGCTATCAATTACTGTTGCATTTTTAAGCAAAATTTTCATATTCTAATGAATAGAAGTAGATTTTTGGCAATTCAAAAGTAGTGAAAAACTATGATAGAATTATCATTAGGTTTTTATTTAGAATTTTTCATATGCACCTAATCCAAATAAAGCAAAATCTAATTTAACAGGATCGTTTGGTATTATTGATTTTAAAACATTATCTAGTTCAATTACAGCTTTATAATCATTTTGTTTTCTTTTCAATATGCCAAGTTTTCTTGCAACATTACCTGAATGAATATCTAATGGNCATGATAATTCATGNGGTTTAATTTTCTTCCAGATTCCAAAATCTACTCCATTTTTATTTGTTCTTACCATCCATCTAAAAAACATATTAATTCTTTTCGCTGCAGATCCTTTTGAGGGATTGGCAATATGTTTTTCAGTTCTTTTTTCATGAGGGTGTCTAAAAAACTTATTATGAAATTCAGATTGCATTTCTGCGATAGATATATTTGGTTGATAAATATAGTTTTCAAGTGTTTTCTCTTTTGAATAAATTATTTTGAGAGTTTTAACAAAATATACCAAGTCTTCTCCATTAAAAGTTCTATGTTTAAAATCCTTGATAGTCGTTAAATCTTTTGAAGTATGGTTTAAAATAAAATCATGAGGAGAGTCATGTAATAATTTAATTATATTTTTTCCACTATTTATAATTGATTTTCTNTTGCCCCATGAAATAATTGCAACAAGAAAGNCTATAATTTCAATATCTTTTGAATTTGAAAAATGATGAGGTATTTTGATTGGGTCATTTTCNATAAATGATGGAGATTCATATTTTTCTGCTTTTTCAATTAAAAATGAAAAAATATCTTGTTTATTCATTAGAAATTAAACCGTCTTTGATGGTAATTTTTCTATCTGATTTGTTTGCTAGATTTTCATTATGAGTAACAATAACAAATGTTGATTCCGTAAGATCTCTTAATTTAAAGAATAGATCATGTAATTCGTTTGCATTTTCAACATCAAGATTTCCACTTGGTTCATCAGCAAAAATTATTTTNGGNTCATTNATTAAAGCTCTTGCNACNGCNACTCTTTGTTGCTCTCCTCCNGATAAATCAGATGGGAAATGATTTAATCTATCTGATAATCCTAATTTNACTAGTAACTCTCTAGCTTTATTCCTTGACTTTGCATCATTCTTATTTCCAATCCATGCAGGTAGACAAACATTTTCTAATGAACTAAATTCTGGGAGTAACTTATGAAACTGAAAAATAAAACCTAAGTTTTGATTCCTAAATTTTGCTAATTCATTTTTATTAAAATCCGAAATATCAATATCATTTAACTTGAGTTTTGTTCTTTTATTTTTATCTGGAGTAGAAAGAGTCCCCAGTATTTCTAATAATGTAGTTTTTCCTGCTCCTGATGGTCCAGTTATGGTTACTATCTCTCCTTTTTTAACNTCAAGGTCAANTCCCTTCAGAACTTGAATATTATTAAAAGTTTTATTTATGGAAATAGCCTTAATCATAAAACATAAAATTAATTTATTTTTTATAATAAACACTTGTATTTCATATTTCTAAAAAATTAAATTAAATTCGAAGAGTTAGTGAAAATTATCTAAATGAATAAAAGAGCTTATTTTGCTGGTGGTTGTTTCTGGTGTACAGAAGCAATTTTTATGAGAATTAATGGAGTTATAAAAGTTGCTCCCATTTATGTTGGAGGTAAAACTAAAAATCCAACTTACAAGGAGGTTTGTAGCGGTTTAACTGGTCATACGGAAGGANTTGAGCTTGNATATGACCCCAAAATCATTGATTACAAATCCTTGGTGATATTATTTTTTTCAACTCATGATCCAACCACACCTAATAGGCAAGGAAATGATGTTGGGACACAGTATAGATCAGCTATTTTTTTTAAATCTAAAGATGAAAAAGATATAATAAAAAATGTAATTACTGAANTANAAATTGAAANTATTTATGAGAAACCTATTGTNACAGAAATTTTATTAATGAATACTTTTTATCTNGCNGAATCAGTCCACAAAAACTTTTATGAAAATAACATGAATCACCCTTACTGTCAAGCTATAATATCACCCAAAATTAAAAAGTTAATAAAGAAAAATAAAAAGTTTTTGAAATAAAAAATTAAACTCTAAATCCCATTTTTCGAAGTATTTTTTTTTCAAATTCCCAGAAAAAATTGAACTGAAAAAACATTGCGCCAAATACGACTAATAATACCTGGTATATCGGAAAAATAACTACTAGTCTTAAAATAAAATAAAGTACATTTCCAAATGGAATATCCGAAAATAAATTTGGAGATATCGAAAAAAAATTGAGGAGTGGTTTTCCTACAAAAACACTTGCAGATCCAGTTATTCCAAAAACAATAAAGATTATTAAAAACTGAAAGTTTGATTTAACTCCCCACTTATCTTTTAATTTTTTAAACACAATAATATTATTTNAAAATATCTTTTATCTGATTTGCAAGTTCAAGTCCAATTCTATCTTGTGCTTCGTTAGTGGCTGCACCAATATGAGGTGTTAAAGAAATTTTTGGATTCATCAATATTTTGATTTCAGGTTTAGGTTCGTTTTCAAAAGTATCAAGACATGCAAATGATAGTTTTCCCGAGTTCAGTGCTGATATTAGAGATGCTTCATTAATAACTCCGCCTCGAGCTGCATTAATAATTGCAGATCCATTTTTCATTAAACTTAATTCTTTTGAATCAATGACATAGTTTTTTTGTGCAGGAACGTGAAGAGTAATAAAATCTGCTTTTTTTAACAATTCAACTTTAGTTATTGTTTTAATTTTAAATTTTAAACTCTTGTTATCTGTGAAATTAATTACAATATTTACTTCATTATGATATTCGTCACAAGCAATAACATTCATGCCAATACCAATAGCTATTTTTGCAACTTCTTGTCCTATTCTTCCTAAGCCAATAATGCCTATTGTTTTTCCTCTTAATTCGACTCCTTTTGAATAATTTTTTTTCAACACCTTAAAGTTTGATTCCCCTTCTAAAGGCATGTTTCTATTGGAGTCATATAAAAATCTGACCCCACCATATAAATGAGCAAAAACGAGCTCAGCCACTGAGGCTGATGAAGCTGCCGGAGTATTTATGACATGTATATTTTTATTTTTGGCATATTCTACGTCTATNTTATCCATCCCAACACCCCCTCTACCAATGAGTTTAAGATTTGGGCATGAATCAATTAGATCTTTTCTAACTGTTGTAGCAGATCTAACNAGAATTGCTTCAATAGAATTCATGTTTATGTAATTAACAAGTTGTTCTTGAGCTACATTATTAGTGATTATGTTAAAACCATATGATTTTAGCGCATCAATTCCTGATTGAGAAATACCATCATTAGCAAGTATATTCATTATAAATTGTATTTAATTTTTTTCTAATTTTTTCATACACAAAATAAGTTCCTCTACACTTTCAATTTTAAGTGCATTATATATTGAGGCTCTATATCCACCAACTGATCTGTGGCCATTTAAACCATTTATATTATTTTTCATCCATATTTGATCAAATTCATTTTTTCTGGATTCATCTTTTAATGTAAATGTTGCATTCATGTAACTTCTATCATTAATCTCTGCAAAACCNTCAAAANANGNGTTTCTATCAATNTCATCGTATAATAGTTTAGCCTTCTCTTCATTTAATTTTTCAATTTCTTTTAAACCTCCTTGCTTTTCAATCCATCTTAGATTAAGAAGTGTAGTATAAACTGCAAANACTGGAGGTGTATTAGACATGCTCCCAGCTTTTATGTAATTACTATAATTTAGCATGGTAGGAATATTTCTTGAAACTTTATTTAAAATTTCTTCTTTGACTACTACCAATGTCACTCCAGCTGGACCAATATTCTTTTGAGCTCCAGCATAAAAAAGATCAAATTTCGAAAAGTCAATTTCTCTTGAAAAAATATCAGAACTCATATCTGCTATTAATGGAATTGATGTTGTAGGAAATATTTTGTATTGAGTCCCAAAAATGGTATTATTTGTAGTAATATGCAAGTATTGAGCGTCAATGGGTATTTTGTAGTCCTTAGGTATGTAGTTGAAATTTTTCTTAAAAGATGAAGCTATTTCATTAACCTCACCTAAAAGCTTAGCCTCCTTTATTGCTTTTACCGACCATGTTCCTGTATTTATATACGCTGCTTTATTCTCAAGTAAATTGTAAGCAGCCATTAGAAACTGCATACTNGCACCTCCTTGAACAAAAATTGCTTTATATCCTTTATTTTTNAGNTTAGTAAGTTCTAAAACNCTTTCCGTGGCCTCATCCATNATTGNAATAAACTCTTTACTTCTATGAGATATTTCAATCAATGACAAACCAATGTTATCTAATTCTATTATGGATTTAGATGCTTCAATTAAAACCTCGTTAGGTAGAACCGAGGGTCCAGCGCTAAAGTTGTGTTTTTTCATATTAATTTTAAAATGCAAATATCAAAATTTAGAGTTTAAAAATCTCTTCTAAAAGTTTATTTTTTAAACAATATTAACTTGATGAGTGTTAGTAACTGTATTATTTATAATTTACTTAAAAAACCTAAAGTATTTATTCCATCAGCATAATCAAATAATTTAGGTTTTTGAGAATTACCATAATTTAATTCACCAGCTTTATTTCTTTTTGAAACAACACACTGTATTTGATCATTATTTTGAAGCATTATATCATCAAGCTCTTTTTGAGATCCATACTCAGTAATGTATGCTGAAGATAATGGGGCATTAAATTTAGAATCATATTTTAAAAGAAAAAATCCATTATCTAAAAATTGGTATTCACTCATTAAATAAACCGCTTTATTGTANTCATAATTATTTGCATATTTCGATGATTCCATGATGTGCGAAAAATTATATAGACCNCCAAAAATATTATCTAAATCATAATTTTTTGGAACAAATATTTTTGATATGTTTCTACATCCAAGTCCATAATGGCACAAAATATCATAACCTAACGATTCTAAATCTTTGCTTGATTCCGTACCATTAATTATTGCAACTCCGGTTTTGTTTTTTCTAATAATATTGGGAACATTAGAAAAATAATAATTGAAATATCTTGCAGAGTTATTACTTCCTGTAGCTATAGCAGCATCAAAATTTTTAATTTTTTTTTTGGTAAAATTAATTAATCCTTTAGTCTCGGGACATTCATTTTCTAAAAAATTAATTACATAAGGTAATAGATAAGTGTCTTTTGTTGAGAGTTTAACTAAGGCTTTATGTCCAAGAAACCATATGCAAAGTAAATCGTGTAATCCTACAAATGGTATATTTCCTGCCAATATTAAGGCAATTTTTTTTGGTTTTTCAATAATAGAATAATTTTTTATCCATTTTTTAATATCCTGCTTTACCAGAGCTTCACCCCAATTAATTGCAGCTGAATCAACATTCCATTTTGTAAACCATCCGTTTTTATTTTCTGATTTTATTTGAAGATTCTTGTATGTGATGTTTGATTCTTTTTCACAAAACCAATTTCCAAGTTTTATTAAAGAATTTATTTTTTTTTCTCTTAAGCTCATTTTCTTGTTCAATAGAGTAATAGAATGTACTTTTGCAAATGTAAAAACAAAATTTCTATGGCAATTATTATTACTGATGATTGTATTAATTGTGGNGCATGTGAGCCAGAGTGCCCAAACACTGCAATATATGAACCGGGGGATGATTGGAAATTCAAGGATGGTACNTCTCTTGTTGGAAATTTTGTNTTGCCCAACGGTAAAACTTTTGACTCAGAGACTCCACAAGAACCAATTTCCGAAGAGTTTTATTACATAACTCCTGATAAGTGCACNGAATGCAAAGGTTTTCATGAAGAGCCCCAATGCGCTGCCGTATGTCCAGTTGATTGTTGTATTCCTGATGAGAATGTTGTAGAAACTGAAGCGGAGCTATTATCTAAACAAAGTTTTTTACACAAAGAATAGATTATGAAAGCTGGTATAGTTGGGTTACCTAATGTTGGAAAGTCAACTCTTTTTAATTGCTTGTCTAATGCAAAAGCTCAGAGTGCAAATTTTCCTTTTTGTACAATTGAACCTAACATTGGAATAGTTAACGTTCCGGATAAAAGATTATACGATTTATCTGATCTTGTAAAACCTCAAAGAGTTGTTCCTGCTACTGTTGAAATTGTTGATATTGCTGGATTAGTTAAGGGGGCTAGTAAAGGAGAAGGTCTGGGGAATAAGTTTTTAGCAAATATAAGAGAAACTGATGCTATCATCCATGTACTTCGTTGTTTTGATAATGATAATATCGTTCATGTNGATGGCTCAATTGATCCAATAAGAGACAAAGAAACCATTGATATAGAACTACAATTAAAAGATCTTGAAACAATTGATAAAAAGATAGAAAAAACTTTTCGTCTTGCAAAAACAGGAAATAAAGAAGCTCAGAAAGAAATATTAATTCTAGAAAAAGTCAAAAATGAACTAGAGAAGTCTAATAATGTAAGATCTATCAATTTTTCGGTAGAGGACAGAAAATTATATATAACTCCACTTCAATTAATAACTGAAAAACCAGTTTTATATGTTTGTAATGTTTCTGAAGCAGATGCTGTTAAAGGAAACTCTTATGTTTCAAAAGTTNAGGAATTAGTTGCAAATGAAAAAGCAGAAATCATGTATTTGGCTGTTTCAACAGAAGCTGATATTAATGATTTAGATTCTTATGAAGAGAGAAAAATGTTTTTAGATGACTTGGGATTAGAAGAACCAGGGGTATCAAGACTAATAAGAAAAACTTATAATTTATTAAATCTTCAAACATATTTTACTGCAGGGGAAAAAGAGGTAAGGGCATGGACAATTCCTGTTGGATCTTCAGCTCCTCAATCAGCTGGAGTTATTCACTCGGATTTTGAAAAAGGGTTTATAAAGGCTGAAGTAATTTCTTTTGAGGATCTTATGAATTTTGGGAGTGAACTNAAGGTTAGAGAGGCTGGTAAAATTAGAGTTGAGGGAAAAGAATACATTCTTCAAGATGGAGATGTGATGCATTTTAGATTCAATACTTAGTAATTTATTNATNTAATAGATTTTCATTTTTCCATTTTTTCAACAAAGTATTCTATTTAATTGTTAATACTTTTCTCTCAAGTAACCAATGAAATTGCATACTCAACAGTTATCTTTAGCTTTTATAATTTATGAGTAATAAACCTCTTTATACTGAAGAAAATATTCGATCTCTTGATTGGAAAGAGCATATTCGGATGAGACCAGGTATGTATATTGGAAAGTTAGGAGATGGATCTTCACCTGATGATGGGATTTATATTTTACTTAAAGAAATACTTGATAACTGTATCGATGAGTTTGTTATGGGCGCTGGAAAAACAATAGAGATCAATATACAGGATAACAAAGTTAAAGTNCGTGACTANGGAAGAGGGATTCCGCTTGGAAAAGTTGTAGATGTGGTTAGNAAAATGAATACTGGAGGAAAGTATGATTCAAGAGCTTTTAAAAAATCAGTTGGTTTAAATGGAGTAGGAACCAAAGCAGTAAACGCCTTGTCTTCCTTTTTTAAGGTTTCCTCCCATAGGGATAATAATATTAAATCTGCAATTTTTGAAAAAGGTGATCTAGTTGAAAANCCAGGGGAATCNGAATCATCAAAAAGAAAAGGAACTTTGGTTGAGTTTGTTCCTGATTCATCAATTTTTAAGCATTACAAGTATAGAATNGAATATGTTGAAAAAATGCTNAAGAATTATGTTTATCTGAATCCTGGANTAACAATAACTCTTAATGGNGAAAAGTTTTTNTCAGAAAATGGATTAAAAGATTTNTTAGAAGANAGATCCAGTGAATCGGATCTTCTTTATCCAATAATCCATTTAAAAGGAGATGATATTGAAGTAGCAATTACTCANAGNAAGACTCAATATAGNGAAGAGTANCATTCTTTTGTAAATGGNCAAAANACCACTCAAGGAGGNACTCATCAATCAGCATTNAGAGAAGCCTTAGTTAANACTATCAGAGAGTTTTATGGAAAAAATTATGATTCTTCNGATATAAGAAAATCAATAGTTTCAGCTATAAGTATAAAAGTNATGGAGCCAGTATTTGANTCACAAACAAAGACCAANTTGGGNTCTACNGAAATGGGAGGGGNNTTTCCNTCTGTNAGGGTCTANNTTAATGATTTTTTAAAAAAACAACTNGATAATTATTTACATAAAAATCANGANACATCAGAAGCTCTTCAAAGAAAAATAATACANGCTGAAAGAGAAAGGAAGGAGTTGTCNGGTATNAGAAAACTAGCCAGAGAAAGTGCAAAGAAAGCNAGTTTACANAANAAAAAGCTCAGAGANTGTAGAGTACATTTAGGAGATTTAAAGAAGGACCGTAGATTGGAGTCAACAATATTCATAACTGAAGGAGATTCGGCTAGTGGATCAATCACAAAATCAAGAGATGTTAATACCCAAGCCGTATTTAGTCTTCGTGGAAAACCACTAAATACATTTGGAATGACAAAAAAAATTGTTTACCAAAATGAAGANTTCAATCTTCTTCAAGCTGCATTAAATATTGAAGATGGGATGGAGGACTTACGTTATAATAATATTGTAATTGCAACTGATGCTGATGTCGATGGAATGCATATTAGGTTNTTATTNATTACATTTTTNCTTCAATTTTTCCCTGAATTAATTAAACAAGGGCATTTGTATATTTTACAGACACCATTGTTTAGAGTCAGAAATAAAAAAGATACATTTTATTGTTATTCTGAAAANGAGAGAATAGAAGCTGTAAATAAANTAGGTGGNAAACCAGAAATAACAAGATTTAAAGGTCTTGGAGAGATTTCACCAGATGAATTTAAGTTTTTTATAGGTGAGGATATNAGNCTNGACCCTGTTATGCTNGATAGAGCNGTTACCAGTGAGGAGTTACTTAGTTTTTATATGGGAAAGAATACGCAGGAAAGACAAAAGTTTATTATAGAGAATTTAAAGGTTGAATTAGATCCTGTNATCAATGATTGAAGAAGAAGANGNTAAGNTTNTTGATACAGAAAANACTTCTGAGGCACTNGTTAAGATAACTGGAATGTATAAGGATTGGTTTTTAGACTATGCNTCTTANGTTATTTTAGAAAGNGCAGTTCCAGCTATAAACGATGGTTTTAAGCCTGTTCANAGAAGAATTCTNCATTCGATGAAGGATCTAGATGATGGTAGATATAATAAAGTCGCTAATATTGTTGGTCANACAATGCANTATCATCCACATGGTGATGCTAGNATTGCCGACGCAATGGTNCANATAGGTCAAAAAGAGCTTTTAATTGACACNCAGGGTAATTGGGGAAATATNCTAACTGGTGACAGAGCNGCTGCCTCTCGTTATATTGANGCTAGATTATCTAAGTTTGCACTGGAGGTTATATATAGTCCAAANGTNACCAATTGGCAGTTATCCTATGATGGCAGAAAAAANGAACCAGTCAATCTTCCAGTCAAATTTCCAATGTTATTGGCTCAAGGTGCAGAAGGTATTGCTGTTGGNTTATCTACTAAGATTTTACCACATAATTTTAATGAACTCATAAAAGCTTCAATAAGCTACTTAAAAGGAAGATCGTTTAAAATATATCCAGATTTTCAAACTGGAGGATCAATTGATGTTGAAAATTATAATGATGGTCTCAGAGGGGGGAAAATTCGCGTTCGTGCATCTATATCTCAGATAGATAAAAGCACATTAGTAATAAATCAAATACCATTTTCAACTAACACTTCATCTTTAATTGATAACATTTTGAAAGCCAATGATAAAGGAAAAATAAAAATTAAAAAAATTGAAGATAATACTGCTGAAAATGTTGAAATTTTAATTTATTTACCTCCTGGAATATCCCCAGATAAAACTATTGATGCTCTTTATGCTTTTACAGATTGCGAATCATCAATATCTCCACTTTGCTGCGTAATTATTGATAATAAACCATCTTTTATTGGTGTTTCTGAAATATTAAAAATCTCAACTGATAACACTGTTGAAATTTTAAAAAAGGAACTTGAAGTTCAACTAAATGAACTTGAAAATCAATGGCATTCTGCTTCATTAGAGAGAATTTTTATTGAAAATAGAATATATAGAAATATTGAAGATGTGGAGACCTGGGAAGGTATACTTGATACTATAAATAAGGGCTTGCAACCGCACACAGCCCTTTTGAAACGTCCTGTTTCTGAGGAGGATATAATTAAACTAACAGAAATTCGCATAAAAAGAATTTCAAAATTTGATATTGATAAGGCTAAACAAAGAATTGAAACATTAGAGGGAGATATAAGTGAGGTGAAAAATAATTTAAATCATTTAATAGATTTTACAATTAGATATTTCAATCATCTTCTTAAAACCTATGGAGTAGGCAAGGAAAGGAAAACCCAATTAACAACCTTTGATGATGTTGATGCTAAAAAAGTTGTAGTAAGAAATCAAAAATTATATGTAAATAAAGAAGAGGGTTTTGTAGGAACAGGTTTAAGAAGAGAAGAATATGTATGTGATTGTTCTGATATTGATGATATTATTGTTTTTACTAGCTCGGGACTTATGCAGGTTGTTAAGGTTGATAGTAAGGTTTTTATAGAGAAAAATATTATTCATGTATCGGTTTTCAAAAGAAAGGATTCTCGAACAATTTATAATATGATCTACAGAGATGGAAAAAGTGGTACATACTTCATAAAGAGATTTCCTGTAACTGGAGTAACTAGAGATAAATTATATAATTTGACTCAGGGAAAACCNAATTCAGAAATAATTTATTTTTCTGCAAATCCAAATGGTGAAGCTGAAATAGTTACNATTAATNTAAGGAATACCGGTAGTATTAAAAAATTAAAGTGGGATCTTGATTTCGCTGATCTTCAAATTAAGGGAAGAAAATCTAAGGGTAATATTGTTACAAAATATACCATACGTAAAAATGGAATTGAATTAAAAGAAAAAGGGAAATCTACCTTAAAACCAAGAGATATATGGTTTGACAGAACTGTTCAGAGATTAAATACTGATGCTAGGGGAGATTTACTAGGNGCTTTTAAAGGAGGAGATAAATTACTTGAAATCAATGGAAATGCATATGCTAAAGTTATGACTCCAGAGATGACCCTTCATTTTGATAAAGACCAACTCGTTTTGGAAAAGTGGATTCCATCCAAACCAATTACTGCAATCTATTTTGATCCAGAAAAAAAGAGGTATTTTTTAAAGAGGTTCTTGATTGAAAATGAAAATAAAGATGAATTATTTATTAAAGAAAAAGCGGAGTTAACTTTTGTATCTACNGTTGCCAGACCTGTTTTGGAAATTAATTTCTCTAAACAAAAAAGAGGAGAGGACCCACCTAAACCAGTACTTATAAATGCAGATGAGTTTATAGCAGTAAAGGGAATAAAAGCAATTGGAAATCAGTTAACAGACAAGAAAATTAAATCAGTAAGAGTTAAAGAAAGCTTACCATTTGATATTGAGCCCAATGAAGTTGATGCTCAAGAAATAGAGGTTAATGAGGAGATAAATTTAAGTGATGAGGATTCTCAAATTACTATGGACTTTTGATCTATGAGACTGATTAAATTAATTTTAATTTTTTTTATTTTTTCTTTCTGTGAAAAGGAATCCATTTACATAGAGAAATCGACTGATTTAAAATGCNNAGATTATCCTTACNTAGGTAAATTAGTTTTNAAGGGTTTGTGTTTAAACTATACAATTGAGTTTTTAAACCCTAAGGANGATAACCTAGAATTAATCGAGACTAATTGGACTGATGATGAATTTTCAGGGAAATCATACAATAATGTTTTTAGACTTGGAAGTATATGTAGTTTTCCTTCTAATATTAAAGAGGGTGATAAATTTAGTTTTAATATAATTTCAACATACCAAGAGTCATGTATTGTATGCAAAGCCTATAGTCCAACTCCAAAAAAAACAATTTACATAGAGGTTTGTAATTAACTCAAATCACCAATCAATTTATTTAACGACAATTTTTTTAGTTGTAAAAAGCAACTATAAATCAATGTAATGTAGTATAAATGACGTAGTTATAAATTTACTATATTTAATTGAATCTTATATTTTTACAAAAAATAAAATAAATGATTGGTGAATATTTATTTGAGTCTGACTTCCCTAAGCATGTGAAATCTGTTTACTGCAATGGGAAAACATATACCCGAGAAGAGTTTTTAAAAGAAAAAGAAAATTATCTTTTAAAAAAGAAACAAAAAAAGGATAAATCTAAATCTTCAGTTTGACAAAAAAAGATGTAATTGAAATAATTATTGTACTATTTTTTGTGATTGTTCTTTTTATGATACTTAAAAAATGAATTTTATAATCAGCTTTCTTTTTGTAACTAACTTCTTCTTTACGAAAGACGATTTTTCTCTTAAGACTCACAAATCTCTTAANGATTCGATTTCAAAATATATTGAAACGAACCCCAGTAAATCATTAGATTATGGTTTTGAAATTTTAAAATTAGNAGATCCAGAAAACCCAAGTAGAGAACTAGTTTCAACTTATAATTTAATTGGTCAATTACTAACTAACAAAAATTTATATGCTGAAGCTTTATCATATTTCTCCGAAGCTTTAAAATCTTTTAAGCTTCTTAAAAGTAATTCCTATGGAGGTGAAGGATTTGGATTGAATCGTTCTGTGGATCGGATCAAAGCCTTGTCTTCAGATGAGTTGCTTATTTATGAAAAAAATATCAATCAGCCCCCATGGGTGCTTATAAATATAAGTAATCTATATTATGCTATTGGTGAAATTGAAAATGCAAAATTAAAATTAGAAGAAGCTGAAAGTAATTTTCTTTTGTATGATGATGATAAAAAAAAAGAAATTGGTTTAAANACTGTCTATGGTAATCTAGGTTTATTTTTAACTCATGAAAAGGATTATGAAAAGGNTGAAAAACTTTACTTAAAAATATTAAATAGTAGAAAAAAAATTAATGATTTAGATGGAGAAATGTATGCCTACAATCAACTGATAAATTTATTTTTAAATACTGGGGATCTTTATAATTCCAATGAATATTATAACAAAGCNGTAATTTTATATAATCAAATTAAAAGCGAATCTGGTATTCCAGGAAATTCTTATCTACAAAGAAATTACGGATATACATCTCTTCAATATGGGCAATATTACTTTCTCGAGAATCAATTTAACAATGCACTTGATTACCTCTACAAAACAAAAACTATTCTAGCTGAATTTCCTNACGAATTACCTTTTATAGATTCAATGATTTCTCGTTGTTTTCTTGGTCTTAAAGATTATAAAAATGCTGAGATAAGTGCAATTAAAAACCTTTCCTCAAAATCATTAAGCACTAATCAGAAAAAAGAAAACTACAATGTTCTTGAGAGTGTTTACAATCAAAGAGGTGATGTTAAGAATTTAATTAAGATAAAAGATTCATTGATTAAAATGAATGCCCTCATAAATACATTAAATATAAGAGGAGCTTTTTCAAAATTAGAAACACAGATCCAACTTTCAAAGAAACAAAGTGAGTTAAATGAGAGTAAAATTAGATACAATACATACCTATACATACTCATTATTGGGACTGTTATACTTGTTTTTTCACTTATTACAATACGAGTAAATTATAATTATCAGAAGGAGCGAAATATTCGTCTTGAAATAGAACAGAAAGTAACTCAATCTAAACTAGAAAAGAAACAATTAGAATTGGTNAGNAAAACAAACTTTATTGCTCAAAGAAACGAGTATTTAGATTCATTAAAGCAAACAATCAAAAAAATAAAAAAAGATAAACAGTCAACGGCCGACTTATCACAAGGGATAGAAAAAGACATAGATAAAATTATTGGTTCTGAGAAAGTATTTAAAAACTTTGAGAGTCAATTCACTGAGGTGTATCCAGATTTCTTTAAGTCTTTAGTTCGTAGATATGGTAAATTATCACAAAATGATCTTCGACTTTGTGCCTACATAAAGATGAACCAGACTACAAATCAAATTGCACAAATAACTGGGGTGTCAATTAGAACAGTGGAGACTCAGAGGTATAGATTGGGAAAAAAATTAAAATTAGCCGAATCAGAAGATTTAAACTCAACAATAATATCAATATGAAATTAATTAATTCATAAAAAAATATGATAAATAAATACTACTTGNATACAAATTTTTTGTTCCTGATTATTATCAGTCTTTGCTTTAACAATAAGCTTCTAAGTCAGCAAGATCCACAGTATACTCAATATATTTACAACACAATGGCTGTTAATTCTGCTTATGCAGGCCAGAGAGATGCCCTAAGTATCATTGGATTATATAGAAACCAGTGGGTGGGTATTGATGGCGCTCCCAAAACTATATCATTTGGAATTCATTCTCCATTAAAAAATGAACGACTAGGATTGGGGTTAAGTATTGTGAGTGATGAAATTGGTCCTGCTCAAGAGGACTATGTTGATCTAAATTTATCCTACACTATTCCATTTACTGAATCTACTGAGTTNTCTTTTGGACTGAAGGCTGGTTTCCATAACTTAAGTACCGATTGGTCAAAGGGAATGATGTTCGACTCTGCAGATGCTGCCTTTAGTCAGAATATAAGCTTGTTTTCCCCAACTATTGGAGCTGGACTTTATATGCACTCTAATAAATGGTATCTAGGAATGTCAATTCCTAATTTTTTAGTTACCGAACATTATGATGATTTTAGGAACTCAATAGCATCAGAGAGTATNCATTATTATTTTATAGGTGGATATGTATTTGATTTNGAAAACAGAATAAAACTTAAACCAGCATTTTTATTAAAAGCAGTACCTGGNTCACCATCAATAGCTGACTTTTCNTTAAATGCACTATTNAATGATAGTTTTACACTAGGAGTTTCAAATAGGTTTGATGAATCTTTTAGTGGATTAGTTGGTTTTCAACTTACTCAAACATTTTTTCTAGGTTATGCATATGACTACAATACATCTATAGGCAATAATTATACTGGTGGAACTCATGAAATAATGTTAAGGTTTGAATTACAAAATGTAACCAAGATATTATCACCTAGATTCTTTTAAAAGCTATCAAAATGAAAAACAAACTTTACNTATTATTTTTATTNACNGGANTTATTACAAACTNCACATTTTCNCAAATCAATATAGCAGCTATCCAAAAGGATTATGATAATTTATCCTATTATAAATTGATTGAAGAATTATTACCTGAGGTAGAGAAAAGTAAAGAGCCTTCAAAAATATTATTACTAGCNGATTCTTATTTTTTCAACGGACAAATGGAAGAAGCATCTAAATGGTACAAAGAATTAAGCACAGAAAACTTAGATAAAGAGATTCTTTTTAGATATGTACAATCACTAAAGGCAATTGAAAACTATTCCCTAGCTGATAAAATGATGATTAAGTTCATAGAATTAAACCCAAACGATTCAAGAAGTAAATTATTTAAAAATAATTATTTAGATCTAATAGGAGAGACCTCTGATGATTTTGAACTAAATAACTTAGAAATTAACACTCCTTTTTCAGATTTTGGGGTTTCCGATTATGATAAGAGTATAATATTTGCTTCCTCNAGAAACCAGAGCAACAAAAAATACAATTGGAATGATCAGCCCTTTTTAGACCTTTTCGTCTATGATACACAAGGAAACATAAAGGAAATTTCAGGTAAAGTAAATACAAGACACCATGAGTCTTCAACTACATTCACTAAAGATGGACAAACAATATATTTTACTAGAAATAATTCCAAAAAAAATAATGAAAACATAATTGGTTTAAAGGTTTATAGAGCAATACTAAAAAAAGGTAAATGGACCAATGTAGAGTCATTACCATTTAATAGTGACAATTATAATGTCGCTCATCCTGCACTTAACGTTGAAGAAACAAAGCTTTATTTTACCTCTGATATGCCAGGCTCTATAGGTGGTTCAGATATTTTCTTTGTAGATATAAATAGTGATGGGTCATTTGGATCTCCGAAAAACTTAGGATCAAAAATCAATACAGAGGGACGAGAAAACTTCCCATTTGTTAGTGATAATGGAACCCTTTATTTCTCCTCTGATTCGCATATAGGTCTTGGAGGTTTAGATGTTTTTATGATTAAAGATGAGAAGATAATAAACCTTGGAAAACCAATCAATAGTCCAAGAGATGATTTTGGATATATAATAAATGAAAATAGTCTTAAGGGTTATGTAACCTCAAATAGACCTGGAGGAGTTGGAGATGACGATATCTATAGTTTTAAAAGAAACCCATGCAAGAAGGATTTTACTGGTAATATTTTAGATAAAAGTACCCTTGAAATTATATCTGATGCCGATTTAACCATTTATAACAAGGATAATAACGCTATTGATAAATTGAAATCTGATGAAAACGGAATGTTCTTCTATCAATTACCATGTGATGATCAAGATTTGAGAATTGTTGGGGAGAAGGATAATTTTGAAAACGATACTTTATCCTTTAGTGTATTGTCAGGTATTAAAAACCTTGAACTAAAATTAAAACCCATACCAAAAACATTATTTGATAAAAACGATAAGAATGAATTAAAATGTGCACACTACAGTATAATTGCTGGTTCATTCACAAAAAAGATTAATGCAGAAAGAAAAATAGAATCCTTAAAAAAAGAGGGTTATAATGCTTCTTTAGCTCAAATTAACCCAAATGGCTTTTACAGAGTTGCATACGAGAGATTTAAGTCTAAATCGAAGGCAATCAAGTTTTTTTATTATTTAAAATATACTCAAAATAAAGATGTTTGGTTTTTAGTTGAACAAAATACAGCTCTATGCAAATCAATATTGTATGATTTTAATTCTTCTAAAATTAGACCTAAAGCTGAAGAAACGTTACTGAAAATTATTGACTATTTGAATTATTATCCTGAAGTAAATATTATTTTATCCTCTCATACCGACTCAAGAGGAGATGAGGAATATAATAAGTCTTTATCGATCAAAAGAAATAATTCAGCAACTAAGTTTTTAGTTGAAAAAGGTGGTATAGCAAGAGATAGAATTTCTGTGGAGAGTTTTGGTGAAACCACACTTACAAATGACTGTCCATCAGGAGTGGATTGCGAAGAAGATTTACATCAAGACAACAGAAGGACTGAATTCATATTTATAGAACAAAACAAATAAAAAATGGGATCAAAAAATTATTTTAATATGAGTTTTATTAATAAAATTTTAAACTACTTATTCTTAGTTATAATCTTTTTATTTAATGTTGATTTTAGTTTTGGACAAGGTATTACGTCCACTAATGTCAATATGATAGAAAAGCATAGTGGGCTTCCATCTAATGCTTTTTATTCTCAACTAGGTAGTCCAAAAGGATATGATCCAGGAGATACCAACGCAGTTACCATTGAGGCAGAAGAACTGGTATTGACCTCTTCAATAATTAATTCTCTAAATCAAGGCGGCGGCTATATCCAATATGAAGGTTCTTTGACTGTGGGTGATGCAGTTAATGTTTATTTAGTTTATTTAAATCATGTAAATACTAATTACAGAAATCCAAAAAATGGAGTTTTGGGGGGTACGGTAACTTTTGATTATGAGATTCTTGGTATTTACTTAGATGCTGATCAATTCAAACACTTTACTGGCTCTAGTTTTGCTTCCAGTTATTACGATTCGTCTCCAAACGGTGATATGCATTTTGAGCCTGGTAATTGGAATAATGGATCGCCACACAGCTCATGGTCAGATACAAATGATAAAGATTGGTTCACAGTGACAAACTCCAATAAAACCTTTACTATGGGATGTAAAAATGGGGAAAAGGGTGATTTTTTTAGAATTGTAACCAAAGCTTGCTCAGTACCTACTGCAGATGCAGGAAGTAATGCTACAATTACTTGTACTAATCCAAATGCAACCCTTGGAGTTTCAGCTGTCTCTGGATATACCTATGCATGGACTCCATCAACTGGACTCTCTTCCACAACAGTTGCTCGTCCAACAGCAACTCCAAGTAGTACAATCACATATAGTTTAGTTGTTACTAACGCAGCTGGATGTGAAAGTATCGCAGATACTGTAGTGGTTACTGTTGATAAATCAACACCATCAGCTAGTGCAGGATTGAATGCTACAATTGATTGTAACAATACCTCTGCAACTCTTGGAGTTTCAGCCGAATCAGGTTATACTTATGCATGGTCTCCAACTACAGGGCTGAGCAACGCTAATATTGCTCAACCAACCGCTACCCCAGATAACACAACAACCTATACTTTGGTAGTTACAAAATCCTCAACAGGTTGCACAAACTCAGATACAGTATTGGTAACTGTAGATAATACTCCACCAACTCCAAATGCTGGTTCTGATGTTACAATCGATTGTAATACTACCAGTGCTACTATCGGATCATCAGCGGTATCTGGACATACCTATGCATGGACTCCAACGAATGGATTATCTTCTTCTACGGCTGCGCAACCTTCAGCTTCTCCAGATACAACTACAGCATATACAGTTGTGGTTACAAATGCATCTACCGGATGTTCAAGTGTTGGTGATACAGTTATTGTTACTGTAAATAAAACCACGCCATCAGCTGATGCAGGCTCAGATGCTACAATTGATTGTAATAATACATCTGCTACAATTGGATCTTCCGCAGTATCTGGTTTAACATATGCATGGTCACCATCTACAGGTTTATCAGCCACTAATGTTGCTCAACCTTCAGCAAATCCAAATACAACTACTACATATACTCTTGTTGTTACAAATCCAACCAATGGATGTTCTAGTTCAGATACTGTTGAAGTTACTGTAAGTACAGCAACCCCGACAGCCAATGCTGGTTCAGATGCTACAATTGATTGTAATAATACATCTGCTACTCTAGGGGCTTCAGCGGTCTCTGGATTAACCTACGCATGGTCACCATCAACAGGACTTTCCTCAACAACGGTAGCACAACCTACAGCAACTCCAAATACTACAACTACATATAGTTTGGTTGTCACTAATGCATCTACTGGATGTCAGAGTGTTGCTGATACAGTTGAAGTAACAGTAAGTACTGCAACTCCAACAGCCAATGCTGGTTCAGACGCAACCATAGATTGTAATAACACATCAGCTACTTTAGGAGCCTCAGCAGTCTCTGGCTTGACCTATGCATGGTCCCCCTCTACAGGTTTGTCAGCTACTAATGTTGCACAACCAACAGCAACTCCAAATACAACTACTACATATAGTTTGGTTGTTACAAATGCATCTACTGGATGTCAGAGTGTTGCTGATACAGTTGAAGTAACAGTAAGTACAGCAACTCCTACAGCTGATGCTGGTTCGGATGCAGCTATTGGGTGTTCTGTAACTAGTGTGACTCTCGGAGCCTCTGCTGTTTCTGGATTAACCTATGCTTGGTCACCATCTACAGGTTTATCTGCTACTAATGTTGCACAGCCTACTGCAACTCCAAATACAACCACTACTTATAGTTTAGTTGTAACTAACGCATCTACTGGATGTCAGAGCGTTGCTGATACAGTGGAAGTAACTGTTGACACTGCAACTCCTACAGCCGATGCCGGTTCTGACGGAGCAATAGATTGTACTAATTCATCAGTAAACCTTGGTACATCTGCTGTTTCAGGTTTTAGTTACCAATGGACTCCATCCACTGGTTTATCGGCCGCTAATGTAGCTCAGCCAACAGCTACACCTGCTACCACGACTACATACAGCTTGGTGGTCACCAAAGACTCCTCTGGATGTTCTAGTGTTGCTGATACTGTTGTGGTTACAGTTGGTACGGATCTTCCATCACCAGATGCTGGATCAGATGCTACAATTGATTGTAACAATACAAGTGCAACCATAGGAACTTCAGCAGTTTCAGGTTTTAGTTATCAATGGTCACCTTCAACTGGACTTTCCTCTACAACAGTAGCCCAGCCAACAGCCACTCCAAATACTACAACTACTTACAGCTTAGTAGTAACAGAAATTGCAACTGGATGTTCTGGTGCTGATACAGTAGTTGTTACTGTAAGTACAGCCACTCCAACTGCTGATGCAGGCTCTGATGCTGAAATTGGATGCTCAGTAACAAGTGTTGTGTTAGGATCCTCAGCGGTTTCTGGATTTACTTATGCATGGTCTCCATCCACAGGTTTATCTGCCACTAATGTTGCACAACCTACAGCTTCACCTGATTCAACTACTACTTATAGTTTAACAGTAACAAATGCATCTACTGGATGTTCAAGTGTTGCGGATACTGTAGTGGTTACGGTTGATACGGCAACTCCAACAGCCAATGCTGGATCAGACGGAACAATAGATTGTAGTAATACCAGTGTTACGCTAGGAGCTTCTGCAGTCTCGGGATACACTTATGCATGGTCCCCATCTACTGGTTTGTCTGCTACTAATATAGCCCAACCAATAGCTACTCCTAATACAACCACTACTTACAGTTTAGTAATTACTAAAGACTCTTCTGGATGTTCTAGTATTGCAGATACTGTGGTAGTAACAGTTGAGGATTTACCTATAGCTAATGCTGGATCAGATACAACAATTGATTGTAGTAACTCAAGTGCAACTCTTGGTACTTCTGCTGTTTCTGGTTATACCTATCAATGGTCCCCTTCGACAGGACTTTCCTCAACAACGGCAGCGCAACCTACAGCAACCCCAGATTCAACAACTACTTACAGTTTAATTATTACTGAATCATCAAGTGGGTGTTCTAGTGTTGCAGATACAGTAGTTGTAACAGTGGAAGATACTCCTAGTGCTGATGCTGGATCAGATGCTACTATTAATTGTACAATAACTTCAGTAACTCTCGGGGCTTCGGCAGTTTCAGGATACACTTATCAGTGGTCTCCAACTACAGGTTTAAATGATGCTACATTAGCACAACCAACTGCATCACCTGATTCAACTACAACCTATAGTTTGGTTTCAACGAACGCATCTACAGGATGTCAAAGTACTGCCGATACTGTAGTTGTTACAGTGAATATAAGTACACCAACTGCTGTCGCTGAGACACCAATTATTGTTGACTGTACCTCTGGAAGTAGCCTAGCCACAATAGATGGAGCAGGAAGTAGTACTGGCTCTGGATACACCTATTCTTGGTCTACCTCTGATGGGGTTATATCAGGAGCTACAAATGCTTTGACAGCAACTGCAGTTTACGCTGGAACTTATACTTTATCTGTTATTGACACTGCAACTGGATGTGTATCTACTACTGATGTTNTGGTGGTAATTCCAGATCAAGAAATAGCTGAGGTTTCTTATGGAACATCCACTGAGACAGCATCTTACTGTTCGACCGATAGTGATCCAACTCCTTCAATAGGAGAAAATGGAACAGCCGGAGGAACATTTAGTTCAGCACCAGCAGGGTTAGTCATTAATACTTCAACAGGTGAGATTGATTTATCAGCATCTACTCCTGGAGACTATATAGTATCATATATTACCTCAGCCTCAAATTGTGGTGCTGTGGATCATTATCCTCTTTCGATTTCAGGGGATTGTGATGGTGATGGGGTACTGGATACNACNGAANTTTTAAATGGAACAGATCCNTCGGATCCNTGTGANTATAANNCNGCAGATGTTACATTNCCNCAATCAGGAGATTACCTGGCAGCAGACTGTGATGGTGATGGTGTAACTAATGGAGATGAACTTAATCCACCGGATGGAGAATCTNCTACAGACCCTCAAGATCCATGTAGNAAAAATAGTTCAGANATNACTTTAACTCAGACAGANTCATATTTNTCTGCGGATTGTGATGGTGACGGGGNAACCAACGCNGATGAATTAAATCCACCAGANGGCGAACCCGCAACAGATCCAAACGACCCGTGCGATACTAATGTATCCGATATTACTTTGGTTAAATCAGGACCGTATTTACTGGCTGATTGTGACGGAGACGGCGTAACTAATGGAGATGAACTTAATCCACCCGATGGAGAACCTGCAACCGATCCAAATGATTCTTGTAGCAGCAATCTATCGGATATAACACTAACACAGTCTGGTGACTATTTACTAGCCGACTGTGATGGAGATGGAGTAACCAATGGAGATGAATTAAGTCCACCGGATGGTGAGTCTGCAACGGATCCAAACGATCCTTGTAATTCATTAGCATCTGATATTACTTTAACTAAATCAGGAGCGTATTTACTAGCCGACTGTGATGGNGATGGAGTGACCAATGGAGACGAGCTTAATCCACCAGGTGGAGAAGCTGCAACNGATCCAAATGATCCTTGCAGCTCCATTACTTCAGATNTTAGTTTAGCGCAATCTGGNGNCTANCTNTNGGANGATTGTGANGGNGATGGNGTNATNAATGGAGATGAATTAACTCCACCTGATGGTGAGGCTGCAACGGATCCNAATGATCCTTGTAGTATTAATTCCTCTGATATAACTGTTGCAGTTACTTCTACGGTTGGATGTTTTGCAGAAATAAATGTTACAAAAACTGCCAATGATAACGGTACATCACTTGGAAATACTATCTACTATACTATTGTAGTTGAAAATACAGGAACTCAGGCTCTTAATAATATAACTCTGACAGATACATTTACCGACTCTAAAGGAAATACTTTAACCCTAACTAACGAGCCATATTTTATAAATTCTGATTTAGGAAGCCNAGAGGGTAGTCTTTTAGCTGGAGAAAAAGCAACTTACATGGCCGATTATATAATCGCACAAGAGGCATTGAATGGTGGCGGAGTAAGCAATAGTGTTTTGGCAACAGCATCTACAGCAAACTCCGATATAGTAACTGATGTNAGTGATGATGGTGATGATNGTGATGGAAATACNNCTGACGANCCAACCGAAACCGCTATTGGAGATGGTGAATGTAAGATTTANAGTGAGTTTTCTCCAAATGGAGATGGAGTAAATGATACTTTTATAATAAGCTGTATTGATAATTACCCTAATAATGTTCTTGAAATTTATAACAGATGGGGTAATGTAGTTTACAAACAAAGTGGATATAAAAATGATTGGAGTGGAAGCTCTAATGGTAGATTTATATATAATGAAAATGAGGACTTGCCTGTTGGTACTTATTATTATAAATTAGACCTCGGAGATGGTTCTGAACCAAAACTTGGATGGATTTATTTAAATAGATAAACAAATGAAAAACTTACTTAAAACAATATTTTTCTTGATTTCGATTAACGCAGTTTGTCAACAGGAAACTTATTATTCTTTATATCAATACAATATGCATGTGATTAATCCGGCTTTTGCTGGTACTCAAGATGGAGATCTAATCACCATACTTAATCGTAACCAGTGGGCTGGTATTGAGGGTGCTCCAAAAACACTGTCAATGTCTTATTCCAGACCGATGGGAAACAATGTAGGTCTTGGAGCCTCTATTGTTTCGGATAAAGTTTTTATCGAACAACAGACCTTTGCTTACATTGATTTTTCTTACAAGCTTCAGGTAGAAGAAAATACCACCATGTTTCTTGGTTTAAAAGCGGGAGGAAGTTTTTATCGAGCAGATGCAATGGATCTTAATAGGTATTCAGACATACCAGATCCAAGTCAAAGTGCTCTTTCAAGTTTTAATCCAAATATTGGTATTGGAGCCTATGCAACAAGAGATAATCACTGGGTTAGTATTTCTATTCCTAGACTATTTAACACAAAAAGGTCGGATGATTTAGCAGTTACTGCCAAAGACAGACCGCATCTTTATATAGGCGGTGGTTCTGAATTCCCAATAAATGAAGACTTTAGCGTCAAGCCTAGTTTAATGTTCAGAAAAGTTAAGGGTCTTCCACTTAGTACTGATATTACAAGCTTTGTAAGTTATCAAAATAAATACGATTTAGGTTTTTCCATAAGAACCAAAGCCGCTTTTTCAGTTATGATGTTTCTGCCTCAAATATATGAGGGCTTTGATTTAGGATATGCCTATGAGTCTCCAACCTCAAGCAGACTATCAGAGACTGGAAATAAAGCACACGAAATAATACTTAGAATTAAACTTGGTTCAAGACCTGATTCTAAATCTGGACCACAATCTACCCAGCAATGATGGGTATCAAATTGAGAAGAAATCTAATTTATATAGTTATAAGCCTATTTAGTTTAACTGGATATGCACAATTTTCTTTAGCTCCCAATGGAGTTACTATCGTTTGTCCTGGAGCAAACTCGGGTGACACAGGGGTTGTAGATGGTGTTACTTACACAGCTGTAAATTTTGGTCTTTTACGTACAAAAAGAATTGCAGGAGAGGATCTTTCTCTTTGTTGTACTACTCCTGTTACTTATTTAACTCAATTCTTTAGAAGAACTTCATTCAACAGTGATATTAGTAATTGGGATACTTCTAATGTGACTACTATGAAGCAAATGTTCATCGAAGCACATCAATTTAATCAAGATCTATCTTATTGGGACACTTCAAATGTGACANATATGGAGCAAATGTTTTATGATGCAACAGCGTTTAATGGAGATATTAGTGGGTGGGATACTTCAAATGTAACGAACATGAAAAGTATGTTTTATGATGCACCTGCATTTAATAGTGATATTGGATCTTGGGACACTTCTAGTGTGATTACTATGCAAACGATGTTTAAAAATAGTACTGCATTTAACCAGGACATTGGAAATTGGGATGTGTCAAATGTAACTGATATGAAAAGAATGTTTCAAAATGCATATGCTTTTAACCAGTTTATTGGAAATTGGGATGTGTCAAATGTGACTGATATGAGTGGAATGTTTATGNATGCTATTAATTATAATCAAGATCTTAGTGATTGGGATGTTAACAACGTTACCACTTTTCAGAATATNTTTTCTGGTGAAAATGGAGCAGATNGTTCTGATTTTAATAACGGTGGGNTTCCTTTAACTTGGGAGTGTTGTGATAGCGCTACTGATCTTGAANGCATGTTCAGTCAAGCTCGAAAATTTAACCAACCTATTGGTTCTTGGAACATGTCAAATGTAACTGATCTGAACGGGATGTTTGCTANTGCTTACGCATTTAATCAAAATCTATCTAATTGGGATATTTCTAATGCAACTAATCTGAACCTGATGTTTAGTGGAGCTAAAGGTTTTAATAATGGAGATCCAGCCCTTACTTATAATACTCCGCTGACTTGGGATACCTCGAATGTAGTAGGTATGAAAGGGACCTTTTATGGTGCAACTAATTTTAATCAAGATATCACCTCATGGGACACCTCCAATGTAGGTGTTATGTACGGTATGTTTAAGGCAACGCGTGCCTTTGATCAAAATCTTAGTTCTTGGGATACTTCAAATGTGACTAGTATGGCCCATATGTTTATGGGAGCTCAATTTGATAATGGTGGGCAACCATTAACCTGGGATACATCTAGTGTGACTAGAATGAATTCAATGTTTGATTATATTGGATATGGTGGGCTTTTTTCAGCAAGGTTTAATCAAGATATAAGTTGTTGGGATACCTCCAATGTTACTAATATGAATCAAATGTTTTATAAAAACAACTATTTTAATCAAGATATTTCAAATTGGTGTGTGGATGGAATATCTTCAGAACCATCAAATTTTACTTCAACTGCCACATTAAGTGATTCTAATAAGCCAGTTTGGGGAACCTGTCCTACAACAGATAGATTAGTACTCACCACCAATGACTCAGACAATATTATAGTAAATTTTGATTATGGAATCCTTGAAATTACCGCTAGTTTTACTCAGAGTGTAACCAGTCCAAAAATATCCATAGGGAATCTAGTAACTGCTCAGGATATGAACGTGGTTTCTCCAACTAATGCTACTTATTCCTGGGATGTTCCAAACTCTGCATCACCAGGTAATTACAATGTAAGTATTGATAATTATAGTGGATGTAAAAATTCACTTACAATAACCATTATTGCCCCCTCAAACCCGCCACCCTCATCCGCTCCCACGCAAGTTGTAGCTCAGGTAGGAAATAATTTAGTTGGTGACCCCCCATATCTTGGGAATGGACTTCCTGTTTTTCCAGCCCGAATTTCAATTAGTAATGATGGAAATATTGTAGCAGCCGCTAGTACTCATAACGCAACCGGAATTGGAACTAATATGAATTATGTAAAGGTATATCAAAACACTTCACAAATTGGACAGACTCTAACTTATGCTGAGGATGGAGTTGATTTAACTTGCACTACTTCTTACGGTCATGGTTTGGCACTTTCTGGTGATGGACAACGATTGTTTGTTGGTGCTCCATATCATAATACTAACAGGGGAAGGGTTAGAATGTATGAGTATAACTCAGGGACCAATAATTGGGATTTAGTTGCAACCATTTATCAGGATAGCGCTAATGTTTTTGCTGGACAACATTTAGACACTAATTCTGATGGAACCGTTTTGATCACGAATTGGGGTAATACAGGTAATAAAGTCTTCTCTATACCTAAAGGATCTTCAACTTTTACCCAAATCGGTAGTTTTGTGACCGGTTTTGGAAGTAAATTTTGGAAAATGAGTAATGATGGAACCACAATTGCAGGTGCAGGGCAATCAAATTTTATTGCTGTCTGGAAAAGAAATGGGAACGTGTGTGATACTGGGTCTGCCTGCTGGGATTTAATTACCACACCTACCTCCTTAGTGTCTGATGGTTCTGGTACCGAGGGTGCTAAAAATAGTTTTGATATTTCAGGAGATGGTACAAGAATCATTTTTCATGAATCAACATCTGGTGGCTCTCCAGGTACAGCTCAAATATATGAGTATGGAGGAGGAACAACATGGACAAAAATGGCTACTATCACAGGTCCAATTGCAGGAGCGGATCTTGGTAATTCAATTCACTCTGGGGGAAATCTAGTACTCTCAGGCGATGGTAATAAGGCTATCATGGGAGCACCTGGTTATAATGGAGTTGGTGCTTTTCTGATCTATGAATGGGATGGTAGTTCATGGAATCAAACAGATCTTGTTAATAGTACTTTTTCACCAAGTAATAGTGGTGTTACTGCTACAGTATCCGCCGATGGCTCTACTTTTGCTGTTGGTAATACATCTTGTTGCATTAGTGGTAGTACTGCAATGGGCTCTTTGCAGATTTATAGAAAGACTGATGATAATGATGGGGATGGTTATACCAATGAATATGAGGCTCTATGTGGAAGTGATCCTGACGATGCCTCTTCAAAGCCTGCAGATAACGATGGAGATGGATCTCCAGATTGCTTTGATACCGATGATGACAATGATGGTGTTACAGATACACGGGATTGTGATCCTATAGATCCTTTAGAGACATTAGATACCGACTCTGATGGTATTTGTAATAATGACGATACCGATGATGATAACGATGGTACCTTAGATACCGAAGATGACCTTCCTTTAGATCCCACAGAGACAGTGGATACTGACTCCGAT